>CAIMSU010000196.1 GCA_903844155.1 uncultured Pseudomonadota bacterium
CCTTTCCCGAGCTTCGGGATGATGTAGAAAGCGGCCCCGACGACACCGAGCGCGGCCAGGAACCAGCCCCAACCACCATTGCCGCTGCTCGGATCGTCGGGACCGCCGGAATTGTTGCCAGGCGCGTTGGGCGCGGTCTGGTCGATCTTCGCCAACTGCTCGGCGATGGACGGGTCCTTCTCGACTGCCGCCACCTCATCGGAGAGCGTCTGCGCCTCCTTGTAGTGGACGACGGCCCAGGCGACGCCGGTGAACGCCACGGCGATGACCGCACCGGCCACCGCGAGCGCGATCACGACGCCCGCCCAGCCGATGGACACCGCGCCCGACTTCTCGGCCTCGGTCGCCGGACGTTCGTAGTCGCTGTAGCCCTTCGCGTGGGCGGTCCACGTCGTCAACAGATCGATGGTGCGGGCGAGGAGTGCGGTGAGCGTCGGGTCGCCGGGCTTCGCCGCGAGCGCCTGCACGACGGCGACCTGCGCGCGGATCAGCCGCGAACCGGTGTCAGCGAGCACCGAGCGGTAGGCCGCGACGATGCGGGCGAGCCCCTGCGCGTGGTCCTGCGCGTACGTCTCCACACTGGCAAGGGACTGCTCGGCCGAGATGCGCATCGCGTTGATGCGCTCGACGACGGCGTCGGTGCTGACGGGGAGCGTGCTCATCGGACCCTCGGATCGCAGTCGCAGCCGACGGCGCCGGGAGCCGGCTGTGGGGGAAGCGGCGCCACGGGCGCAGCGGCCGGGTGCGCAGCAGGCTTCGGGGCGAGGATCTTCTGGATTTCGTTCTTCACCAGCGGGTACAGGAGCAGCGGGAGGATCCCCACGTTGTCCCCGGCGAGCCTCTGTGCCGCCTGGTCGCTGACGAGCTGGACGATGAACAGGCCCGGCTGGACCGTCGCGACCATCGCCCGCTGACCTGGCCGGGTCTGGATCTGGCCGCCGTCCCCGAGCGCGACCGGCTTGGACCAGCGGCGTGCCACGAGGTGCTCCGCCTTGTCCCACAGGTCCCGGAGCGGGCGCTTCGGCGGCTCGGCACCGAGGTAGCTGTCAAGCCAGTTGCCCTCGGTGGCGTCCGGGTCGGGCGGCTCGCCATCGTCGGGCTGGTCGAGGTCGGGGTCGTCGTCGCTCTCGCCGGGCTCGGCTTCGGGGATGTCGTCGAGCGCGGCGTCCATGTCGTCCTCGCCGGGCTTGGGCGCGCGGCTCGGCTTCTTGGGCTTCCATCCCAGGTCTTTGAGGTCGCCCATGACGATGCGCAGGTTGCGCTTGGCGGTCGAGAGCGCGGCCTTCCACCCGAGCGGGTGTTTGGTCTGGAGCCGGGCGATCTTCTTCTTCAGCCGGCGCGCCGCGCGCAGCTTGCGCCGGATCTTCCGGTCCTTCCCGGAGAGCGTCTTCGGGCCGGCGACGGCGTTGATCTCCCCGGCGAACTCGGCAGCGCCGACGACGCGGGCAGGGATGAAGCGGGACGAGCGGCTCATGGGGACTCCAGGCGCCGAGACCGACGCGCGTGGGAAGGGGAACGAGAACGGCCCATCCGCTCGGGATCGCGGCGGATCCCGGCGAGGCGAACGCGGGTGACGATGCGTTCGTGGCAGGCCCGACCATCCAGACGCTCGGGGAGCATCCCGAGGCGGGCGGACGGGTCGTCGTACCAGACGCTGCCCTCGACGACGTAGCGGACGACGCAGTGGTAGAGCCCGTGCTCGCCGAGCCGGACCGTCGTGGTCAGCGCCACCTCGGCCGGGATGGTCGTGAGCTGCGCGGCTTTGGCCTGGGCGTACCCGGGGTCGCGGGGATCGAGGGCCCGCCAGCCCCGCGCCAGGAGTTCACCCGCCCGCGCGGCAGCGAGCGCGTCGCAATCCTCCCAGCCCTGCGCCAACAGTTGGATGTAGTCGGACCATGTCTCCTCCTCCTCCCGGCCGTACTTCACGCTCGTCGCGTAGAGGAACGGCAGCGACGGCCGCTCCCGCAAGAGGCGAGCGTTACAGCGCGCCAGCCAGTTGAGCAGGCTGACGGCGTCGCGTTCGTTGAAGGTGAGGGCGACCGTGATGTTCACGAGGGCATCCAGGGCGAGAGGGGTGGGGAGGGGAGGACGGGATCAGCCGGGCGAGAGCTGGAAGGGGCCGTTCGAGATGACGTCCACGGTCGCGTAGACGGTGGGCGCGGTGCCGCCGCCGAGGACGACCCGGGCGCGGACCCAGGGCAACAGCGCGACGCCGAGGGCATCGACGACCTCCAGAAAGTTTCCCGTCGTGGTCCGGCTCGTGCCGCTGGCGATGTCGATCCAGGTCACGTTGTCCGTGGAGCCCTGGATGACGATCTGCGCGGTCGGCGAGGTCGCGCCGCCGGCGAAGTTCAGGCTCGTCACGAACCGGAAGTCCTGGGCATCGTCCGTCTGCCGGTCGTTCTGCTCGGGCAGGACCCGGTAGCTGGGCCCGGCGGTGGTCACCGTGACAGGCGCTCCCGAGGGGATGGCGAGCAGGCTCGTCAGGACGCGATTGGCGTAGCATTTCATGGCGGGAGTCCTCGGGGATTCGTGGCGAAGGGAGAGCGGTCAGAGGTGAAGGAGGAAGACGACGCGGTAGGCGAAAGTGCCGGAGGGCAGCACGCAGCGGACGGTGGCGGCGTCCCCGAGGGGCACGCCGGGTTGGGGCTGGGCGTTGATGGCGTACCGAGCGCGGGTGGTGGCGTTGATGTCGAGCAGTTCGACGAAGCTGCTGGCGGAGAGCGTGGAATCGGAGAGTTCGAGGCGGACGAAGCGGGCCCAGGGCGGCGGCGTCACGTCGACGTTCCCGCCGCCGCCCCCGATGAGTTGGGCGCTGCTTCCACGGACGGTCCACTGATTTTCGGTGTCACACTGACCGTCTGCTATGGCCGCGCGAGCGGCGATGTCCGACGAGGTTGACAGGTTGGAACCGAAGATCTGCAGCATCGTCGCGTGGACGCAGACGCGGGTACACTTGGGAACGTCGAGCCAGGCCGTGCGCTGGGCACCTCCGCCGCCGGACCAGACAAGCCGCGCCTCCCAGGGAGACGCCTCGTCTGACCAGAGGTCGATGATGCGCCAGTCGCCGTCGCCGCCGCCCTCGGATTGGGCCGTGAGCACCTCGCCTTCCGCCCCCGCGTCGCCTGCGACCAACGAAGCGGGAAGCTTCGCGGTGCCGGATCGACGGGAGAGCTTGCAGGTGCCCACGGCTCAGCTCCCGTTCAACAGTTGGGGTTCTTGACGCGCGCGCGGCCGTAGAAGCTGAGCTTCAGCGCCGCGGTCGTCGAGCCCGCCGTGTAGTTGATCGTGACGGGGACACCGGCCCGGAGCACGCGCCCGCCGAAGCTGGGTCCGTGGTACGCGGTCGGCGCGATCAGCGCGGCGTCGAGGTTGTCGAGGACAACCGGGTCGTCGCCCGAGATGATCGTGTTGATCGTCGCCGCCGAGTCGCCCGTCGCGAAGATCTTCTCCAGGTGGAGGCTGGTTCGGGGCGTGAGCGTCATGCTCATCGACTGCCCGACGGTGGTGGCGACGATGCCGCTGACGGTGACGTTTCGCTGCACGACCTTCCCCTTGCTGGCGTGATGGAGCTTCCGGCGGAGATGCCGGTTCTTCTTCTCCAACTCCTCCTCGCGGCTGGAGAGGCGGCCCTCGCGGGTCTGGAGGCGGCGGATCTTGCGCTCGCGGCTGGCCTCGTTGCCGACGTCGTCGCCGGTCTCGTCGCCATCGACGTCGCCGAGCTCATCGCCGGTCTCGTCGCCGAAGTCGTCGCCGGTCTCGTCGCCAAACTCGTCGTCGTCGAGCTCGTCCTCGAAGTCGTCGTCGGCGCCGAAGCTCGGATCGGAGCGGTCCTCGATGTGGCGCGACGCGCGGAGAGAGGTGCGATCGACGAGGCACTCGCCGGAAGCGGTGAAGGTCACGAGGGCCCAGATGGGTGCGGTCATTGGAGTTGTCCTTGGAGTGAAGCGGTGAAACGAGAAGCGGGAGAGGGGGAGCCGGCCCTGTCAGGCCCGGCGGCAGGGGTTCAGTCGCGCGCCCGGATGAACCGGCGGCGGGTGCCGGAGGCTTCGTCGTCGTCCTCGCGCTGCGGACGGCGGTTCGGGGGTCGGTGGCGGCCTTCGGTGCGGTCGCCCTCGGTGCCCGGCGTCATGCGGACCATGCGGGCGATCTCGCCGATGTCGTCGCCCTTGAGCTGCGCGGGTGCGGCAGCTACAGGAGCGGGAGCAGCAGCGGGAGCTGGGGTCTGCGCGGGCGGCGTGCCAGCGGCCCGCTTCTCGGCGAGCGCCCGGCCCGCGTGGCGTCCGATCCGACCGATGCCCGTGGCGAGGAGCCCGTTCCCGATGGCGAGCGCGTGGCTTCCGCCCTTGCCGGACATCGCCTGGTAGAGCCCGTAGCCGCCCACGACGAGGCCGCCGCCGAGCCGCATGTCCACCGGCCCGAGGTCCATCTTGTCCTCGCCGAGGTAGCCCTCCGCGAACGACGCCACGAACACGGTGCCTTGCGTCTCCGCGGTCGCGAGGACGGCTTCGGCGACAGCCTCGCCGATCACCTTCATCTTTCCCAGCCGACCGCCGAGGCTCTTGACCTTGTCGATGGCGGCGTTCATCACGCCGGTCTTCTTGTTGTCAGCGACCTTGTCGCCGCCGAGGGCCTTCTGGAGTTCGGTGTTCGCGCTCATGGGTGCAATCCTGGGAGTGGGACGGGGGTGACCGGGCGGCCCGGTCGGGGTGGGGGA
>CAIMSU010000197.1 GCA_903844155.1 uncultured Pseudomonadota bacterium
AGCTCGACGAGGGCTACGGCTGGAAGAATGCCGACCAGGTGAGCGACCCATCGTCGCCCAAGTTTGACGCCCTGGCCGAGCGCGTGCTCGCCAACCGGACGTGCGGCCACATCGTTTTCGTGGACAACGTCGCCGCCCACCGCTGGGTGAAGATGACGCTCGTGAACGCCGGCATCGCGGCCGACCGGATCGGCGTGCTCAACGCCGAGGTCGCCCCCAACGCGGCCGACCGGCAGCGCATCGCCAAGGAGTTCAACGGCGAGCCGGAGAGCGAGACGAAGCCCAAGTTCGACGTCGTGATCGCCAACGCCGTCGCCTACGAGGGCATCGACCTGCAGACGCGGACCTGTGCGATCCACCACCTCGATCTCCCGTGGGAGCCCGCCACCCTCCAGCAGCGCAACGGGCGCGGCGTGCGGCAGGGCAACACCCTGTCGGCGATCTCGATCTACTACTACTTTGCGCGAAGAAGCCAGGATGGACTTCGGTTCAACCTGATTCAGGGCAAGCGCGGGTGGATGACGCAGCTCATCCGGTCATGCTCGCAGGACGCGCCTCCGCTGACATCCCCGCAGGAGCCGTTGGCGCTGTACGCGATCAGCACCCCGCCGGGGCTTAGTGTTACTCGATCCAGCACTTTCGCCAGCGCCTCCCGCCGCTCCTCCAACGGGCGCTGCTTCCACGCTTCAAGCACGGCGTCCCGGAAGCCCTCGGGGTCCACTTCATCGACGCCGGGGACGCGGCGCTGGGCCGGGAGGGCGGCGAGGTGCAGGCGCGCCGTCTCGCGCTGAGCGAGCAGCGGGGCACTCATGATCTTGGCGTCCGCCTCGTCGATCAGCCCGTTGATCACCTGATGGGCGGTCGAACGAATACGCTTGTCGAGGTCCGCAAGTTGGACGGTCAGGCGTTCGCGCTCGGCGATGGTGTCGTCGCCGTCGGCGCTGGTGAGGGCGGCGAGGCTGTCGTCCAGCATCATCTTGACGTTCGCTGGGGAGAGGACGCGCTTCTCGATGGTGTCGAGCACGATGGCGTCCAGCCGTTCCACGCGGACGGAGACGCCAGGGCAGCTCGCCTTTATGTCGCGTCGCGTGCCGCAGAAGTACAGGTAGGACCGCTCGCCGCCGACGGTGCTCTCGGTGATACCCACGCGGCCCCCGCACGTCCCACAACGCAGCCAGGGGGTCAGGATCCCATGCTGCCACGTCGCCAGGGGGCTCAGGCCGTTGCCGCGCCCGCCCTTGCGTCCTTCGCCCTTCAGCGTGCGCTTCGCGCAGATGCGCGCGAACGTCTCCTCATCGACGGCGGCCTCGTGCGCGTTCCGCGAGACGATGGCCCCCTTGTAGACGACGTGGCCGCAGTACACCGGGTTCCGAAGGATGTTGTGGACATGCCTCGGCCGCCACGTTCCCGCGGCGACCTCCCGGGGGTGGCTGGCGTCGACTGATCTCTAGTCACATCGCCTCCCAGTCAGGTTGAAGGCCCCGAAAGTGCGACACGAGGTGAACCAATGGTAGAACCCTGCTCCACCCCCTGCCCAACACGATCATTCCCGGCGGGCCCGCTGACTTGCCGAAGTAGC
>CAIMSU010000198.1 GCA_903844155.1 uncultured Pseudomonadota bacterium
AGGGCGAGGGCGAGGGCGAGGGCGAGGGCGAGGGCGAGGGCGAGGGCGAGGGCGAGGGCGAGGGCGAGGGCGAGGGCGAGGGCGAGGGCGAGGGCAGAAGCAGCGCGGTGAACGCCGGGAAGATGAGGTTGTCACGAATTGTCGCGCCGTGGTTGAGGTCGGCGCGGGCGGAGGCGAGTCGAAGGTGGCGCTTCGCGGCGTCCCCGCGATCAGATGCCCGACCCGAGGACGACGTAGGCGGCGCCGGCCTGGAGCCCGTCGTCTCCGTTGTCGCCGTCCCCGAACAGCATGTCGGCGTAGCCGTCGCCGTTCATGTCCCTTGCCGCCGATCCCGGCGCTCGGCGAACCTCACGGCGGCTCGTCCTTCTTCGGAAAGATGAACTCGATTCCCGGATCGCCAGCGATCGTCGGTGATATTTCACCACGCGGTGGGAGTGCACTCAGCCGGCGACGCTCCTGGAATCCCGGCCGGGCTTGCGCCTCGTCCCGAGCGCGGAGCTGGCGCACGTAGACGTCGAGGGCGGCGCGGATGGTCTCGGACACGCCTTCGTGCCCGCCCCGCTGGCGGGCCTCGCGGAGCAAAGCGTCAAAGTCGACTGGATCAGTCACCCGGTGATCGTAGCACCGCGGTTCACCGCCGACACGATGGGCTTGTAGTCTACCTCGCAGGGGGTGCGGGTGCCGAGGGCGACCGTCGACGCACGCTTGTTGCTTGACCTCGACCCCGCGGTGACCATGCTGCGGCATGATCCAGATCCTCCTCAGCCTCGCGTGCACGACGCCCAGGGCGACGGACAGCTCCGTCGACTCCAAACCCTCAGGAGACAGTGCCGTCCACGAGTCGGCCGACTCGGCGGACAGCGCCGTCGACACGGGTCCCGCCCCCTCCGACTCCGCCGACTCCGGGCCCGCGTGCCCGGACGCTTACGCGGATCTGGATGGGGACGGCTTCGGTGATCCCGCCTCCCCTCGCCCGGCGTGCGACGCCCCCGGCGTCTGGCTCGCGGACCATTCCGACTGCGACGACACCGACGCTGCGGTGCACCCCGGCGCCGTGGAGACCTGCGATGGGCGCGACAACGACTGCGACCCGACGACCCCCGAGGAGGGCCTGGCCACCTGGTCGGCGGACGACGGCAGCTTCAGCGACGTCACTTCGGTGCTCGCCGCCGGCACCGCCGAGGCCCCGCTGGCGATGGCCCTGGATGACGGCACCTGGTCGTTCTGCGGAGGCACCTGGTATGTGCAGGTCGACGCCGAGCAAAGTACCGTCGCGCTCGTGGGGTACGAAGGCGCCGTGCTCGACGGAGGTGGGTCCGGGACCGTCGTGACCGTGCGCGGCGGAACGGTCTCGGTGGCTGACCTCGAGCTTCGGGACGGCGAGGGCAGTTACGCGACGAGCAGCGGGGCGGGACCGGGCGGCGGTGGCCTTGCTTGCGGCGAGGGGGCGACGGTGACCATCGACGCCACGGGGATCAGCGCCAATCACGCGGAGATCGGTGGGGGGCTCCTCGTCGAGGACTGCACGCTCAGCGCGACGGACCTCGACCTGGCCGACAACTCCGCGACTTATGGTGGTGGAATGTACGGCTTCGGCGGAGCCACGACGTTCACGACCAGCACCGTCGCGTCCAACGTCGCGGAGATCTCTGGCGGGGGACTCGGGCTGGAGGGGACCTACGCGACGGTCACCCTCGACCTCGTCGACACGGCCGTCACCGACAACAGCGCGACCTACGGGGGCGGGTTGGTGCTCTACGAGGCGGCCGTGGCCACATGCGAAGGGAGCGCGACGACCGACGGCGGCTTTCGGCGCAACACGGCGACGTCGGACGGTGGCGCGGTGTACCTCACCGGGGGCGACTTCGACCCCACGCTCGCCGCGACCTCGTGCGACTTCGGCTCTTTCGGGGATGACAACTCCCCCGCTGACGTCTACACCAACGCAGGCGCCTACCGCCTCGCGGACGACGTCACCCTCACCTGCTCCAACGCCGGCTGCCGCTGACGACGGCACATTCACTGGGCGCAACATAACTTTTCACGGCGCAGTCGTGAACCGATACGTTTGGTGGCACGCCACGCACGCCTCGGTCACGGCGGCGAGGCGAGCGGGGATCTCGGCGTCGGGCAACGGCGCGTTGGGCGCGGCGACGTCGTCCGCGAAGGACGCCATCCCGCTGTGCACGACGCTGCCGAGCGTCGTCCAACCGGGCGGGAGCGCGGTCCGCAGGGAGGGCGTGTCTACTCCGGGGTGCTCGTCCGCGACCCTGCGCGCGGCCGCCGCCATCGTCGCCCGATCGCCGGTCGACCAGGCACGCAGGATCGTGTCGAGGGCCTCCACGTTCCCGCGCATCGTCCGCTTCATCGTGGCTTGTTCCTCCGCGGTGAGCGGGATGGGTGTGCGAGGGTCGGGGTCGTCCTGCGGTCCGGGATGGTCGTGGAAGGAGAGCCAGGCCCCCGCGGCGATCGTCGGAACCCACAGGATCAACGCGAGCAGTCCGAGGCGCCTGGGCAGGCGACGGCCAACCGGCGGCACTACTTTCGGCCGTCGGGTGACGCTGCCGACAACGCCGCTTGCAACGCCGCCATCATCGTCCCCGCCTTCGGCGATACGACCACGTCCAATTCCGCGGCGCTGTCGCCCGACGGCGTCAGGCTCGCGGTCATCGGCATCACGGACGGCGAGGCGTAGGCAAGACTGCAGAGCAGGAGCACGCACGGATTGTAATGCGGAGATCGGGATAGGCTCTGCCAACGTGGCCGTCCGGGCGCGTGAGGTAGTGGCGTGCTCTCGCGGCTAACGATCATCCTGACCATCACCGCGCTGGTCGCCCTCGCCGTGCTTGGCTGGTTGGTCATGGGCAATCGGCCGGTTGACCCGCTCGCTGGCTCGCTGGCCACGGTGGGGGCGGCGCTCACGGTTCCCGGGCCGACGGTCGCCACACGGGTGGCTGAGGCGACGGGCGTGCTGTCCGAGGGACTGTGGAAGACCGGCGATGATCGTGTGCGCGTGCGGGTCTCCGGCGATCTTGGCGTCACCGACGGCGAGGCGCTGGGGCGCGAGGAGCGGGCTGTCATCGGCAGCCTGTTTGAGGACCACCAGGCGCCGTACCCGGGCGCGCTCTCAAACACCCTCGCCTGCCCGGACACGCTTCGCCCCGCCGACCTGGAACCAAGGGGCGACGCCCTGTTCCTCGTCGCGCTGTACGCCAACGACCGCTACGCGTTCGGCGGATGTGCCGAGGACCTGCTCCAATATCGGGCGACAGTCGCGGCGTTCTACGGCGCGGATCGTCGGGAGTTGGTGCGGGTTGAGTATTTTGAGCCGAAGAAGCACGAGGGACCGGTGCGCGGCCCAGCGGTCCTTCGCTCGTTCCGCTGGCTCGCCCAATGAGGCCGGGCGCACGGCGCGCGCAGCTTCGAACCCTCGCTGCTGTCGCCGCCGTCAACATCGTCATCTTCTTCGCCATCGGCCTCGTGCTCCGCTCCCGCCCGTCGACGTCGCTCCCCGCTGAGCCCGTCGCCGCGCAGATCGCCTGGGATTCCCGCCTCGCCCCGACCGCGACGGACCTCGACCCCACCTGCAACGGCTGCAACCTCCTCCTCGTCTCGCTGGACATCTTCCGGCCCGACCACATGCCCTGCTTCGGATACGACAAGGACACCACGCCGTACATCTGCGATCTGGTCAAGCACGGGACGGTCTTCGACAATTTCATCGTCCACGCCTACCAGACCCCCGTGAGCATGATGTCGATGTTCACCGGGCGCTACCCGTCGACCAGCGGGTTCACCAACTTTGGATCGGTGCTCTCGCCTGACATCCCGTACTTTCCGGAGATCCTCAAGCAACAGGGCTACTCGGCCGTGGCGATGGGCTCCTCGTTTGAGGTGATGAGCGACATGTCGGCGTACGCGAAGGGCAGCTTGAGCTTCCGAAAGCCGGGCTTGAACCCCGGCACCAGCTTCGGACGCGGCTTTGACCGCTTCGTGTTCACCGGCAACCGGAACGTCCCCTCCGACGCCTACGCGTGGCTCGCCGACCAGGGAAAACAACCGTTCTTCCTGTGGCTCATCCTCGGCACGCTCCACTGGCCCTACGGCGCGCACGGCGACCCCGCGGAGCAGTCCCGGTTCGATCCGCCCGGGTACGACGGCCCCCTCGCGCACCAGCGGCTTGGATTCGAGGTTGTCAGCCACATCTTTCGCGGGAAGCTCTACGGCGCGCCCGGGACCGAGCCAATCACGCTCACCCCGGCGGACACGGCCTACATCAACGCGCGCTACGATTTTGGCATGTGGACCGTCGACCAGTTCGTCGGGGAATTGCTGGCGTCCATCCCACCGGATGTGCTCAAGCACACGGTGATCGCGCTGCACGGCGTGCACGGCGAGGACCTTGGCGAGCACCGCTACTTTGGCCACTACGACGTGTACGACACCGAGGTGCACAACACGCTGATCGTGCTGTCGCCGAACCGAAGGACGGAGGGGGTCCGCATCAAGGCGCAGGTTGAAGGCGTCGATCTCGCGCCAACGCTCCTCGACCTGCTCGGCATGCCGGCGCTGCCGGGCGCCCAGGGGACGAGTGCCCTGGCGACCATGAAGGCTGGGACGGGCGACGAGGGAAAGCCTGCTTTTTTCCAGCGGATCCCGCTCTGGGAGGACATCTTCCGCTACCGCACGGACATGCCGAAGGACTACGTCGACCGCATCGACCCGCTGCTGGATCACGCCGTCTACGGCGACACGGGGATGCGGACGTTGCGGTGGAAGCTACTCCACCGTCGCTCCCGCGCGCTCGAGAAGCAGGTGAGCTGGTGGACGTACCTGACAGGAATCCCCATCGACCGCCCGGAATGGGAGCTCTACGACCTCGCCGCCGACCCGAAAGAGCAGGCGAATTTGGCCGATCAGCAGCCTGACGTGCTCCCCGGCCTGCAAGCCCAGCTCCTCGCCTGGGAGCAGAAGGTCGGCGCGGACGTCGACCCGCTGCGTCCCCCGCCGGACCCCGCGCCCACCTCCTCGCCAGCCTCGCCCGCGAGCCCCTCGCCGTGATCGCCCTCCTCGCCCTCCTCGCGTGCACGTCGGCCGTGCCCCCGTCGACCGTCCCCCCGCCGAGCCGCCCGACGGTCGCCACCAAACTCCACTGGTTCATCCCCGATGGTTTCCGCGCGGACCCGAAGACGTTCGACGTGTTCCGCTGGGCGAACGAGGGCAAGCTGCCGCACATCAAGGCGTTGATGGACCGCGGGTCCTATGGCTACTCGATCCCCGCTTTCCCCTCGCACACCCCCGCGAATTTCGCGACGCTGCTCACCGGTTCCCTCCCGCACACGCACGGGGTCGCCGACGGGCCGATGCACGCCGAAGGCCACCCCCTGGACCACCCCTCGATCTCGGGCTTCAGCTCGTCGGCGCGCAAGGTGCCCGCGATCTGGTCGATGCTGGAGGGAGCTGGAAAGAGCGTTTTCCTGCTTTCAGTGCCGGGGTCGACGCCGCCGGAGCTGGGGCCGGGCGGGATCACCGTGCGCGGACGCTGGGGCGGCTGGGGTCCGGAGCTGCCGCCGGTCATCTTCGAGAAAGCCTCGCCCGAGCGGCAATTGGCGATGGCACGCAGCGCAAAGCTGTTCCTCGTGGGCGAGGAGCTGACGCGGTTTGTCGCCGCAGTCCCCTCCCCTGCCTGGCCCTCGGCTCCCCCCTCAGACAGCCCGCCGGTCGAGATCGACCTGACCGACGCGGGAGCGCCGCTCTACGGCCTCCTCATCGACCCGACCGGTGACGGCCACAAGGGCTACGACCATCTCGCCCTCTCGCGCGACCGCACCACCATCCTTGCCACGCTGCAAACTGGGGAATGGAGCGCCTGGTCGCCCACGACCGCCCGGTGGAAGGACCTCGATGTGGCGACCAACGAGCGTGTCGAGGTCATCCGCTTGGGCGACGACGGCTTCTTCCGGATCCGCGTGCTTTTTGACGGCCTCAACCGCCTGACGACCGAGCCGCCGACCGTGGCCGACACGCTTCGGGCAACCGCGGGCCCGATGGTCGACTTTGTCGACAGCTACCCCGCCCAGCTCGTCTACTACCCGGAGGACAAGACCGCTTTCCTGTCTGAAGCCCAACAATCGCTGGACTGGCACGCGAGAGCGGTCGACGCCGTCTACACGACCTTCAAGCCCGACGTCTTCATCCACTGCATCTACACGCCCAACCAGATGATGACGAGCCGCTGGTGGATGGGGTTTCTGGACCCTTCAAGCCGGCACTACGGCGAGATCGACGAGCCCGCGCGCGCGAAGCTCTGGGACGAGATGCTGGCGATGTACCGGTCGATCGACGATCAGATCGGCCGCGCCGTCGCCGACACCGGCCCAGACACGCTCATCGTGCTCAGCTCGGACCACGGCGCCATCCCGCTCAACCGCTGGGTCCGCCTCAACAACCTGTTCGCGCAAAACGGCTGGCTGGCCATCACCACCGACCCGCAGACCGGCGCGCCTGTCGTGGACTGGGCGCATTCCAAGGTTGTTTTCCTCAACTCCTACCACGTGTACATCGATCCGGCCGGGCTCGGCGGCGACTGGCATCGCGCCAGAGGCCCCGCCTACGAGTCGCTCCGGAGCGCCGTCATCGCCGCGATCGGGGCGCTCAAGGACGGCGACGTCGCGCCCGCCGCCCGAATCACGCGGTGGGAGGACGCCGACAAGGACCTGCAGCTCCCCGTCGACCGCGTTGGGGATCTGGTCGTCACCAACGAGGCTGGCTACGCCTGGAACGAGGAATTGACGCCTGACCGCGCCATTTTCGGCGAGCCGCAGGTCACTGGCTACAAGCAGGCGGTCTCGCCAGAGACGACGCCCGGGCTGTGGACACCGTTGATCGTCGTCGGTCCCGGCATCCGCGCAAACCACCGCATCGACCAGCCGATCCACGCGATCGATCAGCTCCCGACGATCCTGCGGGCGATGGGGCAGGACATCCCGACTCAGGTTGAGGGGAAGGCCGTGGGCGAGGTCTTCGGGCCGGTCGACGCGACGCTAACCGACCCGCACCGATAAAACCCACCTCGTATCTGGTAATTGCTCGCGCTCGGCGATCGCGTGCCCCTCGATCTCCAGCGAGGAGGGGACGTTCTCGATGGGCTCCCCGTCGTCGATGGTCACGCGCAGGATCTGGCCCGAGTCCATCATCTCCAGCCGCAGCAGCGCACGCGCGGAGTTGCGCGGGCAGGGCACGCCCGTGAGGTCGAGGATCTCGTCAGCGTCGAGCATGCAGCACCGGGGGTGGTCGCTCGACTATCCCGGTGCGGGGCGCTCGAAGGGCACATCCACCGCCCCAGCCTCACTCGGCGGCAGCACCTGGTAGAGCGTCACGGGGGCGACCCGGCCCTTGACGACGACGCGATCGACGAGCCGGATCGGGAAGTCGCTGGGCGACGCGAGCCGGCCCCGCGTCTGCTCACTGATGAGGATCCGCGTGCCATAATGGGAGGTGAGCGCCTCGATGCGCGATGCGAGGTTCACGGCATCGCCGACGACCGTCCCCTGCATCCGATCGGCGCCGCCGACCGTGCCAAGCATCACGGAGCCCGTGTGGATGCCGATCCCGATGTCGACCGGCACGTAGCCGGACCGCGCGCGATGCCCGTTGTAGATGATGAGGGCGGCGTCCAGCTCCAACGCCGCCCGCACCCCATCGTCCGCACCCCGCGAGAACACCGCGAGGATGCCGTCGCCAAGGTACTTGTCGATGAAACCGCCGTGGCGCTTGATGATCGGCTCCATGCGCGACAGATAGGAGTTCAGGAAGCGGAAGGTCTCCTCGGGCGTCAACTTCTCGGAGAGCGACGTGAACGAGCGGATGTCGGCGAACATCACCGTCATGTCCACGCGGACGCCGTCGCCGAGCCGCACGTCCACGATGCTGCGGCGCTTGAGGTGGACGAGCACTTCCGTCGGCACGAACCGGGCCAGCGCGTCCATCAGCGCTGAGACATTACGCAGGTTGTGCCCGGCGATCTTCTCGATGATGACGGCGGGAGCGAGGATGGAGACGCCGAGCAGCGCCATCAACGCCACGGAGTAGCCCTCAACGACGAGGTCCGTCCGCAGCCGGAAGAACGGGAAGTCCATGCCGTGCAGGCACTGCGCGAATGTGACCACCCCAAGCATCCGGAGCGTTGCCGGTAGCGCTGACCAGCGACGAAAACAGAGGATGGACGAGTGTAGTCCAGGGAACATGGCGCCCCATAGCGCCGGCGTGGTGTACGCGGCGAACGGGGCCCCTGCAAGGTAGGCGACCAGGCCCAGGACCACCCCAATGCCATACACGCCGCCCCAGAGGCGCCACGGGGTTCGCTCCTCCATGACCACGTGCACGAGGTGGCCGACCGGGAGGGCGATGAGCACGAGCGAGGCACCCCCGAGGCCGATCATCGCCTCCCCATTCGCGGAGGTGGCGGCCTGAAGGCCAAAACTGCAAAGCGCGCCCAGCCAAAGGGCGCAGAGCACCGCGTACAGTCGCTCCCGGTTCCCCAGCCAGAGCGCGAACGACAGGGCGAGGTTGAAGGCGACGAGCGCAGCGTAGACGGCGAGTAGCGTTGGCAGGGGATCGGCGGCGCCGTTCATCGGGGTGACCTATCCCGCTCGGCTCGGGTTACCGAACCCGCGTTCGGAGACAATCATGCTGCTGCTCGCCCTCCTGCACACAACCGGGGCAATTGCCGCCCCGGCACCCTCCTCCGCCCTGGCACAGGTCGCCGACCCCGTGGAGGCCCGCGATGGGTTCTGGCACGGGATGGCCAAGGAGATCACCGGCGGCGCCGTCGCCACGCCGGGTGCGGCGTTGACGGTCGGCGCGGCGCTCTCAACCGCGGTGCTCGCCGCCACCGAGCCGTCCTACGTCCGCGAGGGCATCCTGTTCGCGCCCGCCGCGGCGGCCAGCGGTGGGGCGGTGCTCGTCGGGAGCGGCTCCTTGTTCACATTTGGGGCAATTCGCAGCTACGACCGGGGCTTGAGGTCGCTCGGAGGCACGCCGGCCGCCCACAGCCCGATCGCCCCTGTCCTGCTCCTCGCGGGCACCGCGTGCGTGGTCGGCGGTGGTGTTGTCGACCTCGTCGGGTTCACGCGCTCCATCGACTACGGGTACCCGGGCACGAGCGGCGTGTTGGGCCCGCTGGCCGCGACCGTTGGCTCCGGGCTCATGCTTGGCGGCGGCGTCGAGCTGGAGCTGGACGCCGCCCGCCGCCGGACCGCGCTCTGGAACGCGCGCCACCCGTTCAGCGCCACGGCGGAGTCCGGTCCGACTGGCGTGACGGTACACGCGTCACCCTTCCTCACGTCCGACGGATCCCGCGGGATCGCGGGGATCTCCGGGACGTTCTAGGCGACAGGCGGGTACGGTGCCCGCGCCACGCCCGTGACCCGCAGGATCAGCGCGTCTGCCGCATCATGCCCGCCCTGGACGGCGCCCTCGGCGCAGCCCCCGTTGATGTCGCCAAGCACCCAGTCGCCGGCGACGCAGAGGTTCTTGAAGCCGGTGGCCCCGGGCGCGATCCGCGTCGCGGAGCTTTTTGGCACGGACAGCACGTATCGCTCGGAGCCCTCGGCGTTCACCCGGACGTATTGTGTGTCCAGCGAGCCGCCGACCAGCGTGTCGTACCGGAACCCCGCTGGCTCCGCGGTCTTCGGCCATAGCGACTGGCAATGGGCGTCGAGCCAGTCGGACAGCCCATCGTAGACGACGGCCATGTTCGTCGGGTCCGTCGCCACGCCGCAGAGGTAGATGAGGCCCTGCGCTCCCCCGGTCGCGCCCTCGATCGGCAGCAGATGCGACATGTCGGCCCAGTCCGAGAGCGGCGGAGCGAACGCAGCCAGCACGGTCGGGCCGAACGCCCAGCCCATGTCGAACACGGACTTCGTCGTCCAAAGCTGCACCGACTCCGTCGCCACCGTCTTCATCGCGCCGCGCATCGCAGCCCAGTGGGCGTCCGCCGCCGCGAGGGTCACGCCAAGGTCCCCGCCGAGCGGGATCGCGAGGACGACCTCGTCAAAGTGCGTGCCAAGCGACAGCGTCTCCGTCGCCACCTCCGGACCGCCCATCTCCAGCGACTTGGCGTAGGCGGCCGACGGGGTCGCCGCGGAGAGCTGCGCCCACACCGGCTCGTCCGGCCAGGCGTGGAGGTCCTTCCCTGCGACGGGGCAGTTGATGAGCGGATCGTAGTCGGTCAGGCCCGCCGCGAGGTCCACCTGCCGCTGGAGCGTGACCGTGGCAACGCGCGACTTGTCAACGCTCAACGTCAGCGACTTCGCGCGATGGAAGAAGCGGAATTTCACGCCGCGAGCCTTGAGCACCTCGTACAAGGGCGCGAACACCACGTCGCCCATGCCCGCGCGCATCCGGTACACCGGCGCGTCGCGGTACCCGGCGGCCATCTGGAGAGCGGCGTGGAGCATCGAGCCGGCCTCCATCGCGGGCGTGGTCTCGTCGCCCCCCGGGTAGGCGAAGGCGAGGTCGTAGAGCGCCTTGATGACGGCGCTGTCGGTCGCGACGGTCGTCGCCCCGTTCGCAGTGAGCCAGTCGCGAAAATCGAGGTGGTTGATGACTTCGGGGCCGTTCGCCGGCATCCCCGCCGCGGCGATGCCCGTGAGCGCAGCCGTGCAGATCTCGATCAACACCCGCGCCTTGTACGCCTCCTGCGCGGCGAGGCCGGAGCGCTTGACCGTGGCGGCGAGCGCCTCCAGGACCTTGACAAGCAGAAATGCGGGGGTTGAAGCGGGGATCACCGGGGGCAGGAGCTTGAGCTGCCGGTGCAAGCTGTCGATGACACCGACCGCCAGATCGATCAGGTTCGCCTTGCCATTCGGGTCATCGCCCGGGTAGCCCTTGTGCGCCATGAACGGCAGGTCCCAGAAGTCCTCCGAGCCGGGGCGGCCGAAATACAGGCGACGAAGCGGGAGAAAGGCGTCCTGCGCGGTGGGGAACATCCGTGCACCCGGGTTCGGCCAATCGCCGTAGACCTCCCTAAGCATGTAGAAAGCGTGCTCGTACCACCCCATGAACATGTGCAGGCCGTGCTCGTGGATGCGCCCGCTGCCCGCCTGGCGCCCCGAGGCACACTTGCCGCCGAGCCGCCAGCCCGGTTGCACCAGCGTGACCTCAAACGTGTCGCGCAGCGCCTGCGTCCGCGAGAGGCCCCACGCCGCCGACATCCCGCCGAGCCCGCCACCCAGAATGAGCACTTTCGTCATGCCCTCCGACGTAGCTGATTGCTGCGCTGAGTGCGCGGAACCGGCGCTGGTCTGATAGCCCCCGAAAATCCCGTCCGGAGCCGCGATGATCGACTACGCCGATGCAGATGCCACCGAGCTCGCCCGCCGGGTTCGAGCGCGGGAGGTGTCCCCCGCCGAGCTCGTCGACCACGCCATCGCGGCGATCGAGCGGGTGAACCCGAAGATCAACGCCGTGGTGCACCGCATGTACGACGAGGCGCGGGCCGCGGCGCAGGCGACGGGCGAAAACGCCTTGCCGGACGGGCCGTTTCCGGGCGTTCCCATGGCCGTCAAGGACTTCGACGGTTTTGTGAAGGGCGTGCCGTGGACCGCGTCCACCCGGTTCCTCGAGGGCTGGATCCCGACCGAGGACAGCGAGGCCATCACCCGGCTCCGGCGCGCTGGCGTGGTGTTGATGGCCAAGACGAACCTGCCAGAGCTGGCGATCGTCGGCACGACCGAGTCGCAGTGGCGGGGACCCGCGCGAAACCCGTGGAACCTGGACCACTCGACGGGCGGGTCGTCCGGCGGGAGCGCCGCGTTGGTTGCCGCGCGCGCAGTCCCAGTGGCGCACGGAGGCGACGGCGGTGGCTCGTTGAGGATTCCCGCCAGCAATTGCGGGCTCGTCGGGTTGAAGGCAACGCGCGGACGCGTGCCGCTGGGGCCGCACCAGGGCGAAGGCTGGGGCGGCTACGTGCAGTGGGGGGTCCTGTCGAGGACCGTGCGCGACACTGCCGGGTTCCTTGATGTTCTGGCGGGGCCGATGCCGGGGGACCCCTACTCCGCGCCGCCGCAAGAGCGGGCGTACACCCTCGAGATCGGCGCTCCCACGGGACGCCTGCGGATCGGCATGTCGACGCGGTCGTTCTTCGGGAAGGACACGCACCCGGAGTGCCGCAAGGCAGCCGAGAACGCCGCGAAGCTGCTGGCGGATCTGGGGCATGACGTCGAAGAGGCCGCCCCGGACATCGATCGCGACGGGCTCGTGCGCGCCTACCTCACGCAGGTTGGCGTGGGCGTGGCCAGCGAGATCGAGGACATGGCGCGTTGGAGCGGACGAACGCCGACCGCCGCGCTCTTCGAGCCGGCCACCTGGTTCTTGAGGCAGGTCGGCCTGACGATGACGGGCCTGGAGCTGCAACACGCGCGCGACGCGATGCAGGAAGCTGGCCGAAAGACGGCTGCGTTCCACGCGAAGTTTGATCTGTTCCTCGGGCCGACGATGGCGTTTCCGCCGGTCCAGATCGGGGAGCTGGCGCTCAAGCCCGCCGAGCGGGCGGGGCTGGCGGCGCTACGGGCGGTGCCCATCCCAGCCGCCATCCGCGCGGTGCTGGCGTCGCTCGCGGCGAACAACTTTGAACGAACGCCGAACACCCAGCTATTCAACCA
This sequence comes from uncultured Pseudomonadota bacterium, assembly GCA_903844155.1. Lineage (GTDB taxonomy): Bacteria > Myxococcota_A > UBA796 > UBA796 > SXON01 > CAIUMM01. The sequence goes on from CAIMSU010000198.1 coordinate 12,666, forward strand.
GACCGGTCAACCCGCCATCTCGCTGCCGCTGCACATGACGGCCGATGGCCTCCCGGTGGGTGTACAGCTCGCCGCGGCGATGGGGGGCGAGGCGCTCCTCCTGCGCGTCGCCGCCCAGATCGAGGCCGCGGCGCCGTGGATCGGGCGACGCCCGGCCGTCAGGGCGTAGGCTGGGACCGCCGGACGCCGTACAACCGGGCGGTGAACCCGGGTAATGGCAACGTGGCGACGAGGTTGCCGTGGTCGACGACCCACGCGTCCATGGCGTGCCGCGCCGCGTCGCTCCCGTCGTGCACTCCGCTTCCGTCGAGGACGACGTAGGGGATGTCCCCGTCGCCACCGCATTCAGCCGTGAGCTGGGCCCGAATTGGCTCGGGCGAAGCCGCGAATGCTGCGCCCTGGGAGTATGGACAGAAGGCGCGCCCCGCGTAGGCATCGGCCTCCCGCAGCGTGCACGACGCCCCACCGCCCGACGCGAAGTGGCCGCGAATGAGCGAGCCGAGCTGGCGGACCGCAATGTCGTCGCTGCTGGGCGCTTTCTGGACCTCCAGCGCCAGGAGATCGGGGCGCCAGAGGCCGCCTGCGACCGCCAGGCCAAGCGCCACCGCACCGACCTGCCGCCACCTCCCGTCCAGCCGCACCGTCGCCAGCGCGTAGACCAGACCGTAGCCGCGAAACACCACAAGCACGACGACGGCGAAGAAATTGGCTGTGTACCGCTCCGGAGAGCGTGCGGCGGCAAACGCCAGTAACGGCGCGAGTGCGGCGACGATCGGCACCCCGACGCTGAGCCCCTCGGCCAGGCCGATCCGCACCCGCCGCCAGGTCCATCGCCCCACGAGGGCGGGTCCGAAGAGGCCAAGCCAGGGAACGACCAACGCCACGACCCAGGGTAGCCAGGTCGGGCGCGTGTTCGTCGCAACAAACCGCATGACCTCGTCGAGGGCCGCCGGCAGGCCTCCGACCACCGCCGTCGCGGCAACCGCCGGCGAGGCGAGGGTGCCTGCGCGTCCAGCGTTGTTCGCCACCGGGGCGACCCCCTCCGCGAGCGTAGACGCCACCATCTCCGAGGGCAGAAGCGGGTAGTTGAGGAACACCAGCCCGATTCCGGCCACCGCGCCAACCAGAAATGCGAGCGCTCCAGGCCACCGTTTTCCCTTCTCACCGCGCAACAGACACAGCAGCAACGCCGCGAACGGCAGGCCGACCGTCGTAAGATGCGACGCCCCCGCGACCCCCGCCACGAGCCCCCCAACCGGCGCCAACCACGGCTGCCTCGCCCCGACCTCCGCCGCGAGCAGCGCCATCGGCACCGCCAGCATCACGAGCGGGTCCACGCCGTACCGCTGCGCCGCCGCGAACCCGACGATCCACGTCGACGCCACGACCGCGGCCCCGAAAGCCAGGCCCCGCTGCATCCACCGCGTTCCGAGGAGGTAGACGACCGGGCCGAGCGCCAGCAGACAAAGGTGGTTGACCAGGTGTCCGGCGAGGGCGACGTCGGGTTGCACGTGCATCACCAACGCCGTCAGCATCGGGTAGATCGGCAGGCGGTGCGGGTCGAGGTCACCGGTACGCCCGAGGCTCAGCGCAGTCGCGTTGGAGGCCCACGCCCCCGCGTCCGGCCCCGAGAGCAGGTAGTCGCCCGGCCGGGCCCACCACGGCCCATCGCCGGGGATCCAGTCCGCCGTCGCCCCGACCCCGTGCCCCAGCCACACCCACGCGCCAACAGCGAGGCTCGCGGCCACCCCGACGACGTCGTACCCGGCCTCAGCCCCGGCCGACCGCAGCAGCGCTCGGAGCCGCCGCTCGGCGATCAATGGGCCGAGTAGACCGCTTCCAGCATCTCACCGAGCGAGTTCGCCACGCGCTCGGCGACCTCGTAGTCCGTCCCGGTGAACGCCCGGGGCGGGTTGAGGAGCTCCAGCACGCCGTAGATGCTCCCCGACTCGGAGCGCACGGGCACGGCCAGCATCGCCTTGGTCGAGAAGCCCGTGGAGCGGTCGACCTTGGAGTTGTGGCGGCCATCGCGGCTCACATCCTCGATCATCAGGCCGGAGCCCATCAGGTTCACGAAGCCGGCGATGCCCTTGTTGAGCGGGATGACCGAATCGACGAGCTTTTTGGACGCCGGACCCGAAGCGGCGCGGAACCGCAAGCCGTCCCCCGCCCGGGTGCGGATGAGGATCGCGCCGGCGCTGGCCTGCACGTGGCCGAGCACGATCTTGAGAGCGGTCCCGGCAGCCTCCGCGACGCCTGTCGCCATCGCGATGTCCCCGAGCTCCATGAAGAGCATCTCCAGCACGTCCGTCGCGAAGACCTCGGGCACCGGCGGCTCGTCGTCCGGCTCGGGCTCCGCGGTGGCGCGCTCGGGAAAGCTGGAGGGCGGCATCGAAAACTTCGGCGGCTGACCCACCGAAACGGCGTTGATGCGGATCTCGAGGCCCGACATCATGTCGCGAGCGAGCACGCTACCGTCGTCCTCGACCGCGCACGAGAGCTTCGCGAGCGCGTCCGGCTTCACGCCCAACGGAGCGGTAGCGAGCGCGTCCAGCCAACTCTCGGCGTTGACGATGACGTTCTTGGTTTCGGAGCCGAGCCGGGTCTGGATACGCCAATCTTGCATCATGCAGCGAGCGTAATCTGATTCCGGTGGCCGTGCAGGGATTCGCCGGAGCACGCGCGGCGAGCGTCGTTTCGGACCCGACCCGGGTTATCGGGGACCCCTGGAGTCCTCGTGCAACCCACCTCCCGCCTCGGTTTCCCCCCACTCCTCGCCGCCCTCGCCGCCCTGGCGCTGCTCGGCACCTCGTGCAACACGGACGGCTTCGCGGCGGTCTCCATCGCGCCGATCTACGGATGGGTGGACGGCTGCAACACCGTCCGGATCTCCGGGCACGGCTTCGCGGAGGACGCGACCGCTACCCTCGGCACGCTGGCGCTGACCGTGGCCACTCGCGGCACGGGCCAGGACCAGGGCTACTGGCTGGAGAGCACGCTCCCCGCCAACCCCGTGACCGCAAAGGGGTACGCGGACGTGACCGTGACAAGCGCCGGTAAGACCTCGACGATCAAGGACGCGTACTATTACGTCGCCTGCCCCGCACCGGGCAACCTGGAGTCGATGGACGTGCAGACGGTCACCGCCGGCGCCACCGTCACGCTCGGGGGATGCGGCCTCGACCCGGCAACAGTCAGCGTGCAGCTCGTCCCCTGGACCGGCGGAACAAACACGACCGTCCCGATCACCTCCTCCTGCGGTACCGCAACCGCGACGTTCTCCGCCCCCGCGCTGCCCGACGGCAGCTACGACGTGCAGCTCATCGACGCTACCGGCGCCGTCCTCTACCCGACGTGGTCCTGCTCCCAGGGCGCCGCCGACACGGCAGACACCGCAGCGGCATCCGAGTGGTGCCCCACCCTCACCTACGGGAGCGCCAAGTGATCCCCGTCCTTCCTGCCCTCTTCCTGCTCCGCCTCGCGGGCCCCTCCGCCGTCCACGCGCTCTCGCTCGCGCTCGTCGCCCCTGCCGAGGCCGCCCAGACCGGGAACATCTCCGGAAAAGTCGAGGATCAAGACGGCATCGCCGTCCCCGGCGCGCTCGTCACGCTCTCCGGCAACATCGCCATCCCGTTGCAGGCCACGACCGACGACGGCGGCAACTTTGCGTTCCTGAACATCGCGCCGGGCGGCCACCAGCTCGAGATCGCAGCACCCGGCCTCGCACCGGCGAAGGTCGCGGTCACCGTGCGGCTGGACGTCACGAGCTTCGTGCCGGTCAAGCTCCAGACCGGGTCCGTCGAGGTCACGGTCACGGACACGCCGCCCGCCATCGACACCACCAAGTCGTCTGTCTCCACCGAGCTATCGGCAGACGCGCTGGCGAACCTGCCGACGGCGCGCAGCTACCAGGCGACCGTGAACATGCTGCCCGGCGTGTCTGGCCGCGTCGACACCCAGAGCGGCGGTCCCGGCACCGGCAACCCCTCCGTGCGCGGCGAGGGCCAGTACGGCAACAACTACCTCGTCGACGGCATCAGCACGCGCGACCCGGCGACCAAGCAGTTCGGCACGGACGTCAACTACGACGCCATCCAGGACATCCAGGTCTACACCGACGGTGCCCCTGCGGAATTCGGCCAGGCGACGGGAATGCTCGTGAACGTCGTCACCAAGGACGGCGGCGACGAGCACCACGGCAGCGGCGGGTACTACTTCGGGACCACCGCAACCCTCGGCAAGTACGACATCGCGGACCTGAACACCCACCAGGACGTGCCGACGATCAAGCGCCACTTCCTGGACCAGGAGCTCTCGCTCACCGCGGGCGGGCCGCTGATCAAGCAGCAGATCTGGTACTTCGCGTCGCTCGACATGTCGCTGGGCGACACGGTGTACGAGAACGCGGATCCTGCCTTCCCCTACGCGCAGAAGGCAGCCGGCGGCTTTGGCAAGATCAGTTGGTTCGCCACGCCCAACCTGGAGATCCAGTACCAGCTCAACGGGCAGGTGAGCCACGTCGACAACTACGAGACGTCGTCCCAGTACGCGCCCGACGCGCAATCCATCTACAGCAGCGACGACCTCGGGCACGAGTTGACCGTCAAGGTCCGCCCGGCGGCGAACGGGGAGCTGGAGCTTCAGGGCCTGTACCAGAACGGCCACATCCTGACCACGCCATCGTCCGGCGACGTCTCCGCACCCACGATCCTGAACCACGACACCGGGGTATACACGGGCAATTACACGGACGTGGACGCGGACACGCGCTCGCGCGCGGGCGGGTCCGCCAAGTACTCGCTGTATGAGAAGGGAAAAACGGGGGTTCATCGGCCGAAAGCCGGGCTGGAACTCTGGCGCTTGTACGAAGACCGCGCGCTCACCTACACCGGGGCGGATCAAGGCTACCAGTACGTGTCGGCGCCGGACGAGGGCTATCCTTGCGTCACTCCCGATCATTCGGACTGCTACGGGTACACGCAATACTCGCAGGCCGGGACGATCGGGCACGCGGCGCTGGTGCTCTCAGGGTTCCTGCAGGATGACTGGCAGCCGATCCCGAACTTCAGCACCAACCTGGGCCTTCGCGGTGACCGCGAAACGTTGCACAACAGCTCCGGCGCCGTCGTCGTCGACTCGTGGATGGTCTCACCCCGCATCGGGGCTTCCTGGGACGTCACCAACGACAAGAAGACCCTGCTCTCGGTGAACGCCGGTCGCTATTTTGATCTCCAGGGCAACACCTTTGCCGACTGGGGCGACACGCGCAGCGCCTTCATCTACAAGCAGTACTCCTACAACCCGCAGACCGGGAATTACGACCTTGTCTACGAGCAGAACCCGGAGACGAGCCCCAGCGTGTACTGCAACAAGCAGAGCCTCGGCGCGCTCGACCAGGCCACTCAGGACCTGCTCAGCCCCAACTGCAACGGCAACCTGCGCCCCTACCACATGGACAAGCTGGTCCTCGGCGTACAGCGGGAGCTCGTCCCCCTGTTTGTCGTCGGCCTCCGCGGCATCCTCTCCCAGACCGTCGACCTGCCCGAGGACGTCGACATCGACGGCAGCTACTTCATCATCACCAACCCGAAGTCAAAACGGCGCGACTACAAGGCGCTCGAGGTGACCGCCACGCGCCAGTTCGACAAGCACTGGCAGGTGCTCGCCAGCTACACGCTCTCCGAATCCAAGGGCACCATGCCCGGGCAATTCGAGGTGTCGTCTGGCGGCTCGCTGGGCTCGGACGGCAACGAAGTGGGCGTCTACGACGACGACGTGAACGACAAGAACACGCGTACCAGCATGTTCGACGGCGGCAGCGGCTGGATCCTCGATGGGCTGAACGGGCTCGGCACCGAGTCCAACGACGCCGGGTATTACGGCTACCTGCCCTACCACAGCTTCCACTCAGTGAAGGTGAACGGGAGCTACACATTCAACACGGGCAGCACCGTGGGCCTGGTGTACGAATTCGACTCAGGCCACGCCTGGCAGAAGCGCGGGTATACGGCGCTTTATCAGGACTACTACAGCTTTCCGGAGGGCCGCGGCAGCCGGTTCATGCCCCCGGTGAACTACATCGACCTTCACCTCGCGCAGGACTTCGACCTCAAGCACGGTCGGTCCGCGGAGATCAACCTCGATGTGTTCAACGTCGCGGACTTCCAGACCCCCATCACCTACTATGAGAACGACAACGCCAACTTCGGGCTGACGCTGTATCGGCAGGAGCCCCGGTCGATCAAGGCGGGGGTGAAGGTGACGTATTGATCTGGGCGTTGCTCGCGTGTGGGACGCCGCAGCCGGCCTCGGTCGGCGGGGACTCCGCGCAAGCGACGGCCGACAGTGGCGGGGATTCGGGCGTCGAGGACTCTGCAACCGACCCAAGCTTCACCGGCATCCCCCTGACCGACGAGGACGGTGATGGGTACATCTCGAGGGCGACGGGCGGCGACGACTGCGACGACGCCGACCCCAACACGCACCCGGGCGCGACGGACTGGTGCGATGGGAAGGACCAGGACTGCGACGGGGACCCCGTGGGTGCCGGGATGTGCACTGAAGGGAGCGATGTCGCCGCGCTCGACGGGATCTGGTGGTGGCCGGAGCCTCCGTTCAGCGACTACCTGTTCGAGGCCGTCTGGCACACGTCTGGCGGGGATGCGTTGGTGGCGGCGACCGTTCGGCAAGTGGAAAGCACCGGGATCGAGGGAGTTCTACCGTACCTGTCCGTTGCCGCGGGGGAGCAGCCGAGCGGAGGTCCGTGGTGGGACTGCACCGCTGACTACGACTGCGCGAGGGGGATCGTGGATGTCGGCGACTTCGACGGGGACGGCGCTGACGAGTTGCTCATGGGCGGACCCGGCTGGAGCCATTGGACCCCCGCCGTGTTCCTTCTCTCGGGCGACACCGCCACCTGGCCTGCCCCAGGCTCTCCCATGCCCGATGCGGCGGCGGCTTCCTGGGTCGGCGGTGACCAGTTCGCCACCTCGATGTCCGGTGGCGCGGACCTGAACGGGGACGGGCTCTCCGACTTCATCGTCTACGACCCCGGCGTGGGGGGGGGGGACGGCGACTACCGGGGTAGCCTGAGCCTGATGCTGGGGCGGTCCGGGGCCCTGCCCGCGCTGGGCGACGCCGGCGATGAGGTCGTGTTTCACCATCAAGACATCGGGAACGACGAGAACCCGCTCGACGACGCCTTCGACAAGTTCGAGGTCGCCCTGGACATCGACGGTGACGGTGACGGCGACCTGATCGCTGGCGGCTACGAGGAAGGCGTGGACTTCCTCTGGGCGAGCGGCACGGACCTCGCGGGCGAGGACGGCGCCTACCTCGTGGACGTGTTCGACCACACCGCCTACACCGGGACCGGCCTGTGGCTGGCGGACGGCGGGGGTGGAATCGGCGACCTCGACGGCGATGGCATCAACGACATCCTGGTGGACTCTCAGGACGGAGCCAACTTCGGCGTTTCCGTGCTCTCCGGGTCGGCCCTCGCGAACGGGCTCGACGGACCACAGACGGTGCTCACCGAGGTTCGCGGGCTCCCCGACATGGGGATGAACCTGGAGTCGCTCAGCTACGACGTCGACGGTGACAGTGTACTCGACCCCGTCTACGGCGCCCCGAACTTCGCCGATGACTCCCGCGCGTGCGTGTTTGCTACGTCGATGCTCCCGATTGGCGGGGTGGTCGATTCGGCGGACGTCGGCCCCTGCTTTGACGGGAGGACTCTGCTCGCGGACGTTGACGATGATGGGATTCCCGAGTTCCACATCTATGGCGGCGACGGCGTCCTCGAGGTGTTGTCGTTGCCCGAGTTCAGCGTTCCCTGGGGCGATCCGACGAAGTGGTAGCCGTTCGGGCCACAGACAATCACCCCGCCCCCTCCGCCGCCTTCATCACCTCCACGAAATCCGCCGCCGCCACAAATCCCTGCGTCTGCTGCACGGTCCGACCGTCCGGCGTCACGAAGCGAACCGCAGGAAGGCCCAACACCCCATACTTCTTCTGCAGCGCGACCACGGCGGGGTCGTTGTTCGCGGTGCAGTCGATCATCACGGTCACAAATTTGCCAGCTTCGGCGATGACAGCCGGGTCCTTGTACGTCAGCCGCTCCATCTCGTGGCACGACGCGCACCACTCGGCCGTGAAGTCGAGGATCACGGGCTTGCCAGACGCCTGGGCGGCCGCGAGCGCCTGCGACTCACTGCTCAGCCACGCGATCTTCGGGCCCGACGCCGCAGCGGCGCTCCCAAGTTGCACAGGCGGCAGGATGAACCCCTGCGTCATCATCCAGCCAACCAGCAGCCACGCGCCGACCACGACACCCACGACCGTCCACGTCTGCCGCAAACGCTGGATCAACCAGCCCTCTCCGTCCTCCTCGCTGGGCCAGGAGAAGACCCCGGTGACGATGCACACCGCGCTCGTCGCCAGCGCCGTGACGGTCAGCGGGAGCTGTGGCGCCGCGTAGTAGATCGCGCCCAGCCACATCACGATGCCAAAACTCTTCTTCACCACGACCATCCACGGCCCGCGACTTGGGAGCCAGCCGCTCGCCATCCCCGTGACCAGGAAGATCATCCCGATGCCCAGTGAGAACGCGAACATCAGCGCCGCGCCAAGCTGCACACCGCCGTCCCCGATCAACGCGAGGATGCTGACCACGACGGGCCCGGAGCATGGCCCGGCGACGATCGCGCCGATCATCCCGACCACGAAGGCGCCGACATAGCCCCCCTTTCGCTCGCCGCTCTGGATGCGCCCAGCCAGCGCCGCGGGCAACTGCACGTCGAAGAACCCGAACATCGACGCGCCCATCGCGATGAAGAACACCGCGATGCCGCCAACGACCCACGGGGACTGCAGCCAGCTCCCGAAAAGCTGGCCGGTGACGCCCGCAAAAACACCGAGCCCCGTGTACACGCTCGCGAGCCCGAGCACGTACGCAGAGGTGAACGCCAGCGACTCGACCCTCGAACTCGCGCCACGCGCCCCGATCATCCCCATCGTGATCGGCACCATCGGCAGCACGCACGGCGTGAAGCTCACGCCGATCCCGGCGAGGAAACAAAGCACCATCAGCGCGAGGAAACCCTGTTTTTTCGCGTTGTCAAAGGCGTTGGCGTTGCCCGACGATGAGCTTGCGACGGCCGATGCGGGCGCGATGGGTGCTGGCACCGCTGCGACGGGTGGGGGGGCAGCAGGTGCCTCCGCGACGGGCGCGGAGGGCGCGGCGTCTCCGGGCGCGGCCACGACTGGAACCGTGGCGGGCAGGGGCGCGCCGGTGAGATGGACGGGCAACGACAGGTGTTCCGCCGTCGGCATGCGGCAGAATTCGACGCCTTTGCAGGCCTGATACGCGACGTCGACCGCGACGCTGGAGCTGCCGGCGGGCCCGGTGACGGGCACCTCGAAGTCAAAGTCCTGCTTGTAGTCCTCGCGGTAGGAGCCGTCCTCGACCTTGCCCGACGCGACGGCGGGAGGGAGGACGGGGTCGCCCAGCTTGAGGCCCCCGGGCGCCGGATCCGACAGGGTCAGGCCGACGAACTGCTTGTTGAGGTGCCAGTCGCCCTGGATGTCCGCGTGGACCACGACGTGGTCGTCTTTTGGCGTGCCGGCGGTGAAGATGACCGCCTTCTCGTCCGCGGGCGGGTCGCCGGCCCAGGCGCGAGGGATGAGCAGCGCGTAGGGCGTGAGGATGCCGACGGGGACGACACCGTTCTCGCCCGCGGGCCTGGGGACGGTCACGATCGCCGTCACATCGGCCTCGACCGGCATGGCGCAGAGGGTCGCGGTGCAGGCCTGGTAGCGGACGTGGAGGCTCACGCTGTGGGAGCTTCCAGCCTGCGCGCTCGCGGGGAGGGCGACCGGGAGCTTGACCAGCGCAACGCCTTCGTACGCTTGGCGCATCTGCCCGGGCGAGGCGGGGTCTGGCACCGTGTCGCCCGCCGGGTACTGGGGCGCCGACACCACGAGGTCCGCCGCGCTGACGGTCTTGACCTCCACCATGTCGGTGTAGACGTGGTACCCGGGCAGGATCGCAAGCGATACGCCGATGTTTCCGTGCCCGCCTGGCGCGAGTGTTGCGTCGATGGGCTCAACGTCAACGGGGTCAGGCGGCGCGGCGGGAGCGGCGACCGCGTGCGCGGCAAGAAGGAAGGCTGCGATCAGGCCGGGCACATCGACTCCAGAGGGCCGAGCACTCTAACCCGCGACCCGGCGATCCGGATCCACGCCGGCCACGACCTGCGCGCGCCTACGACTCGTCCGCTCGCCAGACGGATGCCAACCGCAACAGCTCGGGCGGCACAATCCGCGCGGCCGCCGCGATGGCCTGGACGATGTCCGCCGCGTGGACGCGGAGCGGGGTGTCGTTGCCAGGAACGTAGACCAACCACTCATCGCTGGTCGGCGCCAGGCGGGCCGGCGCTGGCGGCTGTACGGGAGGCTCGGCCAGGCGCCGAACCGGGCCGCGCGGCAGGCGGGGCAGCGGCTCCAGGGCCACCAGCCCCTCGCCCGAGCGCGTGTCCGTGAGGGCTGGGCGTAGACTCCGGGGCGCGGCGGCGCGGGGGAGCGGGGCGGGCGACGGGCGCGATGCTGGCTCGGGTCGCGAAGGCGGCGACCCGACGGGCGCGTTGGAGTCCCCGGCGCCGCGAACGGGCTCGCCGCGCACGATCCGCTGCCTACCGTCGCGCTGGCGTACCGGTTGGAGCAACCGCTCGAGCTCATCCGGCCCTTGTGAACGGAAAAAATCCCGATCCACCCGGGGCGGCCGCACGACGAATTCGCCGGACGGGCGCGGACGGGGGTCCGCATGGCCCACACCCCAGCCGCTCGGCCGATGCGCGTTCTCGTCGGTCCGGGCAGGCCGCCGCACGACCTCCAGGTTTTCTTCCACGTGAACCTTCGCGCGCCGACCACGCTTTGGGCCGCGAATCCACGCTTCCTCTTCCCGGGAGAGGCGTACCCGGCGCCGCTGCACATAGGCAGGGATCGCCAGCCGCTTGCGCTCACCCTGAACGGCCTCGGGTATGACCCCACCCATCCGCGCGACCACCCGATCCGGTTCGCGGCCAAGCATGTCGCGCAGCCCGCTGAGCTGCGCCACGCCGCCCTCCTCCGTCACCTCGCGGCCACCGACACGGAGGTTCAGCCGCGCCAGCGCCCGCCGGATCCGCCGCGGCTCGGTATGGAACAGGCGCGCGATCGCCCGGAGGCTGGACGTCGCGCGCATCCGCTCGGCCTCGGGCCACCATACGCTAAGCTCCGCGGGCTGGTTGGCACTCTCTGCCGCCAACGCCAACGCAAGCACCGCCTCGTCCACGCCATAGCGTAGCGCCAACGCGCAGAGTGCGTCGAAGCGCAATGCCGCGACACAGTCATTCCACCAGGCTGCTTCGCGCACGTTCGTCATTCGTGAACCGACATTCACACGGAATAGCACGACGGGGCGTCCCACGCTTGTCGCATATTATCTTCTCACGCAGTCCGCAGCGCGGGGCGCCAGCGGCCCGCGTCCGAGGGCCGGAGTTTGATACCCGGGAAGCCATGCCCCGCGCCCTCGCCCGTCCGCCCCTTCGCGCCCTCGCCCGTCCGCTCCTCGGCGCCCTCGCCGCAGGCACCTGCACCCTCGCGCTGGCCTCGCCCGACTCCGCGCTCGCCCGCCTCGACATCCTCTCCAAGGCCTGGTGGGACGACCAGACCGTCGGCCGCACCGTCACCCAGGGGCAAATCGCGCCCCCGGCTCGCCCGCTGACGCTCCTCGACGGCGAACGCGCCGACCCGACCACATGGCTGGCGCTCAACCTGATCCTCGGCCTCCAACCTGCCGACCGCTGGCGTGTGTCCAACGGGCAGACGTTCGTGCAACGGTCGCCGGACGCGGACGAGCTGCGGCTGATGGGCGACCTGGGGGCTCGAGTCGGCCTGAAACACCCGAAGACCTTCGAGATCCGCACGGAGGCGAGCACGATCGTGTGGGTCGGCCTCTCGACGACGAACGGGACGGTCGACGTGCCGGTAGCCTGGCCGGCGGACTGGCGGACCGTCGAAGCCGCTCGGGCGATGCATGAGGTGGGGCTGCCATCCCCGACGTTGCAGGCCACCGGCCTGGTGGATCCGAGCTTTGAGGACGAGCTCGCGGAGCGCGTGGCGTGGTGGACGGAAGGGACGACGGTGCTGGACGCGGCGCGCACGTCGCTTGGCGCCCACTCGGTGCAGCTCGAAGGCCAAACGGCGCTCTACCAGCGCGTTGCCGTCAGACCGGGCGTGAGCGTGACCGTGCACGCGAAGCTGTGTGCCCAGGGCAGCGCGGTCACCGAGTCGCTGGTCTGGGAGGATGAAGCCGGAAAGGTGATCGGCAAGAAGCATAGCGAGCCGGTCTCGGACCAGGCGTGGCAGGACGTCGCCCTCGTGGAGACAGCACCTGCGGGCGCTTTCGCCGTCGAGGTCCGGTTCGACGCGACGGGCGACGGTTTTGCCAATGCCGACGACGTGCGCTTCACGCGGTCGGACGTAGCTGCCGGGACCGGTCCGCACCGGGTCGTCCGCGCGTGGGCCGGAACGGCCGTGCGGCTCTTCGCCGACCCCGCGGAGGTCCCCGACGCCGAGACCCACCTCACGCACATCGACCAGGCGGTTCGCGGCGCCCTCGGCCTGCTCGGTCAGCCCACCGCCAGCGTCGTCGACATCCACTTCGCCACCTCCGTCGTGGACGCAGGGGGCGAGGCGGCCTGCATCGCCGCTACGGACGCGGACGCCACGGCCTGCGTGCTCCGGCAGGACCTCCAGGCGCTCTGGGGCGCCCCGGGAAACCCCCTGTTTGCGGCTGCTTTCTCCGCGGCACTCTCTGGAGCGGATCTGCCCCCCCAGCAAGGCGACCTCGATGCCGGCCTGCGTTGGACGACCGGACCGCCGCCAGCCTCCTGGGTGAGCTTCTCGCGATGGCTCCTCGATCAATACGGCACGGCGGCCGTGCGCGCCGCCTGGCAGAGCGCGGACCTGCAGGCCTTCAAGGCGGGCCGAAAAACCCTCCCCGAGCTGGAGCGGGCGTGGCGGCAATGAGCCGTCAGTGGAAAGCCTTTCAGGTCCGCGCCGCTCGCGGGTCCAAGCAATGTGATGGCTGAATTCGCCAACCCCCCGACTCCGCTCCCCGCCGGTCCATCCGCCGCCGAGATGGAGGCGTTGTACCGGCGATACGCCCCGGTCCTGCACGCCCGCGCACGCAGCATCCTCGGCAGCGACGAGAGCGCCGCGGACGCCGTTCAGGAGACCTTCGCCCGGGTGATCCGCCACTGGGCCGAGTTCCGCGCCGAGGCCTCGCCGCTGACGTGGATGTACCGCATCAGCACGAACTGGTGTTTGAACCAGCTCCGCAACCACAAGGGACGGTCGCGCAAGCACACCGACCACAAGGACGAGATCCAGCCCGGATCCACCGAGGATCTGCACGGCTACGACCCCGTCGGCGGCCTCGACGCGCCAACCATCCACCGCCTCCTGGACGGCGCCGACGACCAGACCCGCCGCATCATCATCCACCTCTATTTTGACGACCTCACCCGCGACGAGACCGCGCGCCTCGTCGGCATCTCCCAGCCAACCTTGCGAAAGCGCCACGACGCCTTCGTCGATCACGCCCGACGCACGCTCGGCATCGTGCTGACCACCGCGGTCACCTTCCTCGCGATCCGCTTGCTGACAGGGCCGCTGGCCGCGATCGCGCTGGACCACGCGCTTCGGGGCCAGCCATGAAACCCCTCAACGACGGCTCCCGCCCCTCCCGGCTCGCGCAGGCACGCGCGCTGACCGGCGAGACGGACGACGCGACCACCGTCGACCCACAATTCGCCGTAACCATCGCCGCTTCCTCCCCTCCTCCCTTCAACTTCACCTCCCTCACCACCCTCGCCGCAACCCTCCCCCCCGATGCCCCACAACTGCGGAGAGCAGATCTGGTACATCCGGACCCGCCCGCGGATGTACCACAAATGGTCTCCGCAGTTGTGGTAGATCCCGACGGACAGGCAGATGTACCACAACTGGTCTCTGCAGTTGTGGTAGATCGGAAGGGCGCTGCGGGGCGGGCGAGGCCGGCTCGGCAAACGTGGCTTGGACCGCTCAAAGGGGCCGATCGCTCCGACGCGATGGCGGGGACGCGGAAGGGTGGTTGGCGCAGCTGGGCGCCCGGTCTGGTGCTCGCAGCCGGGATGGCGTTGGCAGTCTTCGTCATCAACGCGCCGGACCCCCGACACAATCACCTCAAGGGCGGCGAGAGCGACCTCGGGTACTACGTTCAGCACGACGGCAACGTGCTCCCCGGCGATCCGTCAACGCCCGTGCAGGCCGGCGACGCCATCCAGTTCACCTACCGCACGACCGCCACCCGCATGATCCTCCTCTCCGTCGACGCTGGCGGCACCGTCACCGTGTTCTGGCCCGCCCACGCGAATGGCACCGATCACGGCGTGGACGTGATCCCCGGTGAGCGGCACGTGCTCGACGGCTCGATCGTGCTCGACGACGCACCCTCGCCGGAGGTCTTCGTGGGGTTCTTCGGCGACTGGACCGTCGACGAGGCGAAGACTCGAGCCGAGGTCACGTTCGCCAGCGCCGGGATCGACGGGATCGCGAGCTGGGGGCGGTCGCCCGACGTCCGCGACGAGGGCGGGACGGAGCCCGGCAACGCCGTCGCCACCGTCGTGATCGAGAAGGCAGAGTGACGCCGCTGCTCCTCGCGCTGCTGATCCCGAGGGCGGACGCCGCGATCCGTCGCTTCGCGCTGGTAGTCGGGAACAACGAGGGCCGGGCGGGCGCGGAGGAACTGTACTTCGCCGAGCAGGACGCGAGGAAGATGCAGGATATCTTCACGCACCAGGGCGAGGTCGAGCCGGCCGACCTGCAGCTCGTGCTCGGGGGCTCGCGCACCCAGGTGCTCGCCGCGCTCGGCGCGCTGAAGGCCAGGATCGCGCAAGCGAAGGCGTCGGGCGACGACACCATCCTCACGTTCTACTACTCGGGGCACGCCGACGCGCAGAACCTCGAAGTCGGCCGCACCACGGTGTCCTGGGACGAGCTGGCCGACGACCTCGACCACTCCGGCGCCGACGTGCGCATCGCCTTCGTCGACGCCTGCCAGTCCGGCAGCCTCACCCGTCGCAAGGGCGGAACACTCGCGCCAAGCTTCGTTTTTGACGTCCACCAGCGACTCGACGCGTCCGGCTCCGTCTACCTGACCTCCTCCGCGAGCGACGAGGCGAGCCAGGAGTCCGACACCATCGCCGGCAGCTACTTCACCCACTTTCTCGCGAGCGCCCTGTCCGGCACCGCGGACGAGAACAACGACGGCCACGTCACGCTCAGCGAGACCTACCGCTACGTCTACCACCAGACCGTCTTCCAGACGTCCGATACCCAGGGCGGGACGCAGCACCCGACGTACGACTGGGAGCTCTCGGGGACGGGCGACGTCGTCGTCGCGGAGCTTCCCCGGGCGGGCGGAACGCTCACCTTCTCGGCCGCGAACCCGGGGACGTTCACGGTTTTCGACCCTGACCGGCACCTGTTCATCGCTGAGGTGACCGTCACCCCGGATGCGGACCGCAAGCTGGGCGTGGCCCCTGGACATTACCTGGTCCAACGCCGCTACCCGACCTGGCTGGAGGTGCACAAGGTGAGCGTGGCGGCGGGCGCTGAGACCGCGGTCGGCGGGAGCGAGGGGTTTGAGCGGATGGCCTACGCGAACGACACGGCGAAGGGGATGATCGCCAAGGATCTCAGTCGTGAAAAGCTGCCGCGCATGTCGGTGCGAGCCGTGTTCGGCGGGCGCGCGTTCGCTGGCGCTGACATCCCGCAGTCCTATCTGCCGGCATCGCCGATGGCCGGTGCAGAAGGCAGGTTCAACTGGCACAAGGGCCCCTGGGCGCAGGTCGACCTGCTCGCTGGCAGCGGGACGGGCGACATCGCAGTCCCCGGACTCGACTACACGGTCAAGACCAACGTCTCCTCCGCCAGCCTTGGAGCGGGCATCGGCTATGCCACACCCGAAGCCCGTTTTCGCGTCGGCGGCGGCCTGCACCTGGAGGGCCTGTACCTCGCCCGTCGCTTTCCGGACGCAGACACGCCCGGGCAGCACGCGTTCGGGCTCGCTCCGGGCCTTGAAGGCTGGGCCGGCTGGTACCCCGGGCACTTTGAGCTGGAGTTCGAGATGCGAACGCACTATCTACCGTACATCGTGGATGATCAGCGGGTCGGCATGGTCTACAACGAGGTCGGCTTGAACCTCGGGTGGCGGTTTTGAGCTGGGTCGTCGCCATCCTCCCGATCCTCGCCCTGCTGACCGGCTGCGGCGACATCTCCAACGAGGTGTTCACGCAGGACGCCGACTTCGCCGCCGCCTTTCCCGGCGACCAGACGACGACCCTGTCCGCCCCGGCCGGCGCGACCACCGCGACACCGCCCGACCTCCTCGCCCTCTCCCTCACCGTCGGCACGTCCCTCAACGACACCCTCGCCACCGTGCTCTCCGCGGTCGACACCGTCCGCGCCGCACCGCCCGCCTCCCGTGACACGACCGCCCGCGCCTGGGGTCCGTACATCTGGGACGGCGCCGACCTGACCGCGCAGATGCAGCTCACCGGTGGAACGCGATACGACTGGGCGCTCGCCGCGAATTCCAGCGCCTTCGCGTCCGGCAGTCACTACGCGGGCGACACGGTGGCCGCGGGCGACGGCAGTTTTGCCTGGGACGCGAGCGCCGAAGCCGCGCAGACCGGCGGCCTCGCAGCCGGCCGGCTCGACGTCACGTACGACAACCGCGACGGCGTGGACCTCCTCGTCGTTGAGCAGGGCCTCACGGCCGACCCCGCGACGTCACCGCCTTCCGACGGCACCTACGCCTACGCGCTCACGACCGGCATCGGCGACTTCCAGTACCGCGCGACGATCCCCGAGCCGGGCTCTCCCGACCTGGCGGTCGCCGCTGAGGTCCACGCCCGCTGGATCGACAACGTCGGGGGACGGGCCGATGCGTGGCTGGACGGCGGGGATCTCGTGACCGAGGATGTCTGGACGCAGTGCTGGGACGGCACCGGCACGCTCCTGTACGCCTCCGACACCGAGGGCCTCGTCGACGTCGTCACGGGCGACGGAGGCTCGGCGGCCTGCGCGTTCCACGATCTCGCGCCGGCAGACCGGATCTGATCAGCAGCCGGAGCTCGGCTTCCCTGGCGAGCCGAGGTCCGTGCTAGAAGCCGCGGATGCGCCAGGTCACCTCCACCGCGTCGGCCCCAGGCCGCATCTGCCTCGTCGGGGAGCACTGCGATTGGGCCGGCGGCGCCGGGTTGACTGTGCCGATGGACCGATCGGTCCGGCTGGAGTGGCGGGCGACGGGCGAGTCGCCGCGGTTTGGGGCGACGTCCTGGTTCGAGGGGCGCGAGGCCCGGTGGAACGGCGAGGGCGACCCGGGCCTGTTTCGGCTGATCCCGGCGTGCTTCGACGCGGTCGGCGAGGCGCTGAGCGGGGAGCTGCGCATCACCGCGGATCTCCCGGCGGGTCGTGGATTTTCCAGCTCCGCTGCCCTTTGTGTTGCGATGGTCCGCGCCCTGCGACCGGGGTGGGACCCGACGACGATCGCGGAGGCGGCCTATAGTGCCGAGCGTGCGACCGGGAGCGAGATCGGGCGCATGGACCCGCTGGCGTGCGCCTGGGGTGTGCCCTTGCACCTGCGTTTTCATGGCGACGCGGTGATCTGCGAACCAGTGGCGGGGCGGTGCGCTCTGGCCGTCGGCGTCTTCCCAAGTCCGCGGGACACCCGGGCGATCCTCACGACCCTGAACCAGCATCACGCCGGCGAGGTGAGCTTGCGGGATTGGTCCGCCGTCGCGCGCGTTGGTGCGGTGCGCGGGGCGATCGAGCGGTTCGCGGCTGAGACGGACCGGGCGACAGAAGCGCTCCGCGACCACGATCTCGCGGTGCTTGGCGGCGCCATGAACGCCTGCCAGGACGTGTACGAGGACGATCTCGTCCCGTCATTTCCCGAGCTTCGCGCCCCCGGACTCGCGCGTGCCGTGCGGGCATTGCGCGCGGCAGGAGCCCTTGGCGCCAAGTTCACCGGCGCGGGCGGCGACGGTTCCGTCATCGGCCTCTACGAGCCGGGCAAGGCCGAAGCGGGGGTTCGGGCGCTCGACGCGCTCGGCCTCTCAGCCTTCTGCGTCGAGGTCTGCTCGCCCGCCTGACCGGCGGCTCGCGCGAGCCGAACTACGCCAGCTTCACGGCGTCTGCCCGACCGAACAGCCCGCGCAACCCCTCGACGAGCTTGGGGGTCGCGCGCACCCGATGGCCTTCGCCAAGCCGGAGCGTCGCGGTGTAGGTCCCGTCGTCCACCGCCAGCGCCGTCTCGCAATTTCCCGGGTTTGCGGCGATCAGCTCGACCAGGCGGGTGTAGTTGTCACCCTCCAGCTCATCCGCCCGCACGTGGATCTGCACCGCGTGCGTGCGGTGCTCGCGCAGGTCCTCCATGAGCATGGCCGTCTCGGCGAGCATCTGGATCGCGTCTCCCTTCCGCTCCAGCTTTCCCGTCACCAGCAAGGGTTTTCCAGCCTCCAACGCTGATTGACACGCCGTCAGCGGCTTCGAGAAGAACACAGCCTCGACCGTCCCCTGCTCGTCCTCCAGCGTCGCGAACGCCATCTTGTCGCCCTTCTTGGTCTTGATGATGCGCAGCGCGGCGACCACACCGCACACCTTCGCATCCCCCGTAGTGTCGTCCCGCCGCCGCTGGCCCCCGGACTCCGCCATCGGCAGCCGGTCGAGCTCCGACGTCGGCGTTGCCCACTTCGCCGCCTCCTCCGCGAACGCCTGCACCGGGTGCCCGGTCAGGAACAGCCCCAGCACCTCCTTTTCGTTCTTCATCCGCTCGCTCACCGGCCACTCGCCGATGGCCGGCAGCCGGAACGTGGGCGGGAGCACCTTCGCGCCAAAAAGCCCGACCTGCGACGAATTCTTCCGCTCCTGCACCTCCTGCGCAGCAGCCATCGCGTCCTCCGCGGATGCCCACATCCGCGCCCGCGGCTCGCCGAGCGAGTCCAGCGCACCGGACTTGATCAGCGCCTCCAGCACCTTCTTGTTGCACCGCTTCCAGTCGAGCCGGCAGAGCAGGTCGAAGTAGTCCCGGAACGGCCCATCCTGCCGGGCCTCGATCATGGCGACGATCGCGTTGTGACCGATGCCCTTGAGCGCGGCGAGGCCATAACGGATCGAGCGGCGATCGCTGCGCGGCACATCAAAATCCCGCACCGACGCCTGGATGTCCGGCGGCAGGATCTTCAGCCCCGCCCGCTTGCAATCCCCAAGGTAGATCAAAATCTTGTCGCTGTCCCCCGCGTCGATCGACATCAACGCGGCCATGTACTCGGCCCGGTGATGCGCCTTGAGCCACGCGGTCTGGTAGGCGATGTAGCCGTAGGCCGCCGAGTGCGACTTGTTGAAGCCATATTCGGCGAACTTCGCCAGCAGATCGAAGAGGTCGCTCGCCTTCTGCTCATCGTGGGCCCGGGCGACCGCGCCTGACACGAACCGGCCCTTTTGCTTGGCCATCTCGTTCGCGTCCTTCTTCCCCATCGCGCGGCGCAAAAGGTCCGCTTCTCCAAGCGAATACCCAGCGAGCACCTGGGCCACCTGCATGACCTGCTCCTGGTAGACGATCGTGCCGTAGGTGCTGCCAAGGATCCCGGCCAGCTCCGCGAACGGGTAGGTGACCTCCTTCCGCCCATGTTTTCGGTCGATGAAGTCGTCCACCATGCCCGAGGAGAGCGGGCCGGGGCGGTACAGGGCGACGAGGGCGACGAGATCGTCGATGCAGCTTGGGCGCAGGCGCGTAAGGAGCTCGCGCATCCCCGACGACTCGACCTGGAAGACACCGAGGCCGTCGCCACGTTGCAGCAATTGCCAGGTGGGCTCGTCCTCGACGGGGATGTTGCCGACGTCGATGCGCTCGCCGGTGTTTCGCTCCACCATCGCCGCCGCGTCCCGGATCTGGTCCAGCGTCTTCAGGCCCAGGAAGTCGAACTTGATGAGGCCGATGCTCTCGGCCGACTTCATGTCGTACTGGACGACCGGACCGCCTTCGGGCCCATCGCGGTACAGCGGCGTGAGGGTGACCAGTGGCCGATCCGCGACGACAACGCCGGCCGCGTGCACACCTGTCTGCCGGGTGATGCCCTCGATCCCGCGCGCAAGCTCCACCACGCGGCGCACCCGCGGGTCGATCCGGCACAATTCGACGAGCCGGGGCTCCTCCTTGAGGCTCTCCTCGATCGTGATGTTGAGCTTGTTGGGGATGAGCTTGGTGATGTGGTCGCTCTCGGTGAACGAGAGGTCGCAGACCCGCGCCACGTCCTTCAGCGCGGCCTTGGTCTGCAGCTTGCCGTAGGTGATGATCTGCGCGACGACGTCGCCGCCGTACTTCTCGCGCACGTGCTCGATCACCTCCTCGCGCCGATCCTGGGCGAAGTCGACGTCGATGTCCGGCATGCTGATGCGCTCCGGGTTCAGGAAGCGCTCGAAGAGCAGGACGTACCGCAACGGGTCGATGTCGGTGATGCGCATCGACCACGTGACCAACGACCCCGCCGCCGATCCTCGGCCTGGACCGACCGGAATCCCGCGATCCTTCGCCCAGTTGATGAACTCCGCGACGATCAGCAGATACGCCGCGAACCCCATCTTGAGGATCAACCCGAGCTCGCTCTCCAGTCGCTCATGGTAGTCGCCGTGCTTCTCGGCCGGGATCCCCTTCAGTCTAAGCTCAAGCCCCCGGCGGGCGTACCAGAAGAAGTAGCCGTTGAGGTTGCCGGCGCCGCTCGGGCGTTCTGGCGCGAGCGTTGGCATCCCGTAGTCGCGCGGCGGCGGGAAGGCGTCGTAGAAGAACGCCCAGTTCCGGTCGGTGTCCGCCTCTTTCTCCGCGTCTGGCGGGGTGGAGCTCGGAAAATAGTAGGTGCTCGTGTTGAACTTGAAGTGTGCCCGCTCCGCGATCGTGCCGGACCGGTCGACGGCATCGAGATCCCCAGCGAACATCTCCCGCATCTGCGCTTCGGACTTCAGAAAGAGCTGATCGGTGCTCGGACGCGCTCGCTTCGGGTCGTTCATCGACGTGCCCGACGCGATGCAATTCAGCACGTCGAGCATCACGGCGTCGGCGGGCTCGACGTACCGGACGTCGTTGGTGACGACCGTTTGCAGGCCAACCGCCGCCGCGGTCGCCCGCACCTCGGCAAGATAGTCCTCAACGCCCTCCAGCCCGGGGTCGGAGAGCTCACAGTACAGCCGCTCCGGGCCGAACAACTCGGCCAGCGGCGCAAGACGCTCGAGATTGGACTCCCGCTGCCCCTTGCGGATCGGGCCGAGCGGCCCCGCCGTGAGCGCGATCAGGCCTTCGTGGTGCTTGCGCAGGAGATCAGGGTCGATCCGGGGCCGGAAGTAGATCCCGTCGAAGATCGCGCGGGTGACGAGCGCGCAGAGGTTTTCGTACCCGCGCTGGTCCTCCACGAGCAGCACCAACTGCCAGGCGCCCTGCAGCCCACCCGCGCGGTTCCCAATGCCCCGCGGATCGACCCAGATCTCCGCGCCGAACACCGGCGTGACCTCGCTCCCCTTGCAGTTCTTGTAGAAATCGACGGCGCCGTAGAGGTTGCACGTGTCGGTCAGCGCGAGGTGACGCATGCCGAGCGCCCGCGCGCCCGCGACCAGCTCCTTCGGCGTTGGAACGCCGTTGAGGAGGCTGTACTGGGAATGGACGTGCAGGTGCGCGAAGGCCATACGGAGGGCTAATCGGACGCCGTGTGGCGGGTAGGACAAATTCTGTCCGGCCTGGTGTCTGATACCATCCCACGATGCTCGTCCTGCCTGCGACCTACGCCCTCTGGA
This sequence comes from uncultured Pseudomonadota bacterium, assembly GCA_903844155.1. Taxonomy (GTDB): domain Bacteria; phylum Myxococcota_A; class UBA796; order UBA796; family SXON01; genus CAIUMM01. Next base: position 34,596 of record CAIMSU010000198.1, read on the forward strand.
ACCAGATGGCCAACTGCACGGCGCGCATGGAGTTCCGGACAGACCCGGCCGGGCCCGCCGTCTCCGAGTGGGACTACCGGTACGACGATGACGGCGACCTCCGCTGGGCGCAAATGCAGGATCCCTCCGGTCATGTGAACATGCGCCTCGCGTTTGAGTACCGAAGCCCGGGCGAGCTGTCCCAGGTCCTGACCAACCCCGGCAAGGACGGGCGGGGCGGCGCCGAGACGGACTACATCTGGCAGGACGGTGACCCGGTGCTGGCGTGGTCCGAATCCGCCGAACGGGCGGGCGCGCTGTCAGTCACCCGCACGTGGTGGGCGGAAGGCGCGCGCGTGGAGTCAGCGACCGACTCGAATTGCGACGGCCGCGCCGACAGCTTTGAGACCTTCTGGACCGACGCCTCGCCGTTCGGCCTCGAGCGGGAGCTGGACGGCCTGGACGCAGACAGCGCCTACCAGGAGCGGTTCTCCTACGACGAGTTGGGGCGTCTGGTTCGCTCGGAGCTCTCCCGGGACGGAACGGGCTCGGTCGACCGGACCGTCTGGCGCGGGTACGACGATGCAGGCCGGATCCTCCTGAAGTCCGCCGACAATGACGGCGACGGGGTCGCCGACACCGAGGCGTCGTGGGCGTGGTGGTGCCCTGGCGACCAGCGCCTCGCCCGCGCCTCCCGGACAGCGCCGGGCCCCGTTGCGCTGACGCAGGCCGCCACGCCCTGAAAGGGCGCCACACCCCGAGACTCGCGGACCAACCCCCTTCCGGTTACCCGCCGCGAACCGGAGCGAACCCGCCATGTCCAACGCGAACAAGCCGAGCCGCTGCGCGCTCCTGCTCCCCATCGCCCTGCCCGGGATTCTAGCCGGTTGCATCGACAACAGCCTGAACAAGCACGACGACCCGCCCACCGCGCAGATCCTCTCGCCCGACGACGGCTCGCAGGTCTACGCGGGTCTGCCCGTCTCCCTCGCCGGCGTGGTCTCGGACGCCCAGCACGCCGCCACCGACGTCGCGGTGACCTGGGCCACCGCCGCCGATCCCCAGCCCGTCGCCGACCCGACCTCCGACGCGGGCAACACCACCGCCACCTGGACCCCACAGGACGCCGGCACCGTCGACGTCACCCTCTACGCGACCGCGGACGGCGTCACCACGCAGGACGACATCAACGTCTCCGTCCTCCCCAACCTCGCCCCCGTCGTCGTCTGGGTCACGCCCTACACCGGCTCCGTCTTTCTCATCGGTGATGTTCCCGAATTGGTCGCGGACGCGACGGATGACGAGCCCTCGCCGGACCTCGTGCTGGCGTGGACCGTCGACGGCAGCCCGCTCTCCGAATGCACCTCCCGCGCGGCCAGCACCGGCGAGGCGACCTGCACCCCGGACGCCCTGCCCGAAGGCGACCTGAACGTCTGCTTGAACGCCACGGATTCGCTCGGCCAGACGGGCTCCGCGTGCGCTACGCTCTCGATCGTCACCTGCCTGGCCACGAACTGGTACACGGACGGCGATGGCGACGGCTACGGCAACCCCGACAACGTCACGTCCGCCTGCGATGCCCCCGCGGGCACGGTCGCCGACAACACAGATTGCAACGATAATCTCTCCACGGTCTACCCCGGCGCACCCGAATACTGCGACGGCGTCGACGACGACTGCGACGGCGACATCGACGAGGACGGCGAGGTGGTCGACGGGAGCACCTACTACGCAGACGTCGATGGCGACGCGTTCGGCGACGCCGACAGCCCGCTGGTCGCCTGCACCCAGCCCGACGGCTACACGGCGGACGCAACCGATTGCGACGACAGCGACACCGCGGTCAACCCCGCCGCCACCGAAGTCTGCAACGGCATCGACGACGACTGCGACGGCACCGTGGACATCGGCGCGATCGACGCGACGGTCTGGTACGCCGACGCCGATGGCGACGGCTACGGCGACCCGGGTGTGCCCGCCACGGGCTGCACCGCACCCGCCGGCTACGTCGCCGATTCGACCGATTGCAACGACGTAGTGGCGTCAGGAGGGGCCGCGATCAACCCCGGCGCGACCGAGGTCTGCGACGGCATCGACAACGACTGTGACGGCCTGACCGACGATTCCTCCGCCGCAGACGCCGCGACCTGGTACGCGGATGCTGACGCCGACACCTACGGCGACGCCGCAGCCACGCTCGTCGCCTGCACCCAGCCCCTCGGGTACGTCGCCGACAGCGGCGACTGCGACGACCTTCGCGCCACCGTCAACCCCGCCGCCACCGAGCTTTGCAACGGCCGCGACGACGACTGCGACGGGGTGGTCGACGAGGACGACGCTGCCGACGCTCTGACCTTCTACGCCGACGCCGACAGCGACGGGTACGGCGACGCGTCCGTCACCAAAAAAGCCTGCTCCGCTCCCGCCGGCTACGTTTCCGACGCGACCGACTGCGATGACTCGGAGAACGCGGTAAACCCAGCCGCCACCGAGCTTTGTGATGGCATCGACAACGACTGCGATGGCCTCATCGACGAGGGCGCCACGCCCGACGGCCTGACCTGGTACGCCGACGCCGACGGGGACGGCTACGGGGACGCCTCTGTCAGCCAGATCGCCTGCTCCGCGCCCGCGAACTACGTGGCCGACGACACCGATTGCGATGACGGCGACAGCGCCGTCCACCCGCGCGCGGTCGAGGTCTGCAACGACATCGATGACGACTGCGACGGTCTCATCGACGAAGCAGGCGCCAGCGGCGAGACGACCTGGTACGTGGACGCCGACGGCGACGCCTACGGGAACATCAGCGTCCCCGTCTCCGCCTGCGATCAGCCTGCCGGCTACGTTTCCGACGACACCGACTGCAATGACGGCAACCCCGACATCTACCCCGGCGCGGAGGAGCTCTGCGACGGCCTCGACAACGACTGCGACGGTGCGATCGACGAGGGCTCCACGCCCGACGGCACGACCTGGTACGCGGATGTCGACGGCGACGGCTACGGCGACGCGTCCAACACCGTGAGCATGTGCAACCAACCCGACGGCTACCTCTGCAGTGCCGGCGACTGCGACGACAGTGACGCCTCCGTCAACCCCGGCGAGCCCGAGCGCATCTGCAACACCATCGACGACGACTGCGACGGCGTCGCCGCGACCTACGACATCGAGGTCCCCGGCGACTACGCGACCATCACCAAGGCGCTCGCGGCTGCCTCCTCCGGCGACGCAATCTGCGTGCGTGCAGGCACCTACGCCGAGTCCGCCTACATCACGAAAGCCATCACGCTCGAGGGCGAGGACGAAGCCAGCACCATCATCGACCCCGACTATGCGGGGCGTGGCGTGGATCTGCGCGGGTTCTCCGGCAGCGCAACGGTGCGGGGCTTCACCATCGAGCACGGCACCAGCCAGAGCGGCGGGGGCTTGCACATCTACAACGTCAGCGGGATCACGATCCAGGACGTGAAGGTGGCCGATAGCACCTACGATTCTTCCACGTCGGCGACGTCGGATGAAAGCCAGGGCGCGGGCATCAAGATCTACGGGTCGATCGCCACCCTCGAGAACGTGGACTCCATCGACAATTCCTGCACCGGCCACAACTGCTACGGCCCCGGCATCGACGTGCTCAGCGGCTCGACCGTGACCCTCCACAACGTCGCCATCATCGGCAACTCCGGCACGGTGAAGACCGGCATCTACGGCACCGCGATGTACATCGACGCCGGCTCCTACGTCTCCGCGACCAACCTCATCGTCGCAGGCAACACCGCGACCGACAGCGACGGATCCGCTTCGACGATGGCGGGCATCTACGTCTACGGCGGCGACATCGCCATCACCAACGGCACCATCGTCGGCAACAGCGCGGACGGTGGGACGGGCGGGGCGCACGGCGCCGGCATCCAGGTCTCCGGGAGCACGGCCAGCGCCACGCTTGTGAACGTCGTGAGCGCTGACAACACCGTTTCCGGCGGCTCAGAGTTGGGCGCAGCCTACGCCATCGGGGCCGGCTCCTCCGTGTCCTTCAGCTACTGCGACACCTACGGAAACACGCCCAGCGCCTACACCGGCGTGACCGACCCAAGTGGCACCGGCGGCAATATTTCGACGGATCCAGGCCTGGGCGACTCGTCCTCGACCGACCCGACGACGTGGGATCTCCAGCCGGGAAGCACCTCTCCGCTCGTGGACGCCGGGTCGCCGAGCCTGGAGGATCCGGATTGTTCGACGAGTGATATTGGGGCTTATGGCGGTCACGCGGGGTGGCGGTGGTAGTCCCTGGCGAGCCGATCCCAGCTTGGATTCGCCAAAAGGGCTCGCGGTGACGCAGTGAGCCCGTGGGCCGACAGTCCAGAATTTTCGCCCTCCGCGGACCGAGTCAGCGCGCTGTTCGCCACCGCACCACGGCTCGGCTGGACGCCGGTTCCGGCTAGCCTGGTGCTCCAAAACGGGAGCCCATCGCCGGCCGTGTACCTGCGCAGGTTCCGGCGAGCGCGACTGCTGCTGGCCGCGTCGAAGGCACGCCTCGTGCGGGGCACGAAGTCGCGCCTTCGACTTGGCCAGCCGAGGAGGGTGAGGCCGGGATCGGCCTCGATCGCGAGCATCAGGGCAGACGCCTTTGTTTGACCCGGACGCTGCCCATGAGGTATGCTCGAATCGAGGTGTACCGTGCGGGCCGATGATGCAGCGAGGACGCAAGCCGGGAACCCAAGGAACGACCGGGCGACCCAAGCATGTGAGGCAGGCAAACGTCGCACGGTCGCCTTGCGCGGAGGGGGCATGATCCTCGCGCTGCTCCAGATCGCCGGCTGCGGCCCTCGAACGCCCGCGGACTACGAGGCCTTTGCCCGCGATGCGTCGCCCACCGCGCTCGCCGACCAGTGGCGCGGCGCCGGGGATGATCGCCGTCACGCCATGGTTGCGGGCCTCCTCGCCGCCGGCAATGGTTCCGCGATCACTTTTCTCATCGACCGCGCCATCGACGAGCCCAACTCTCCGGCAAACCTCGTCACGGCGATCGACAAGCCTACCCTGGCAAGCGCGCTCGTCGCGGACCTCCCCGATGCGGATGAGGCCAAAGACGGCGCGCTCCTGGGGCTGCTGGGCACCTGTTGCCAGCCCGATCTGATCGGCGTCATCGGCATACGAACGGCCGCGGTGCTGGCGCTGGCGAAGTCGCCCGGTGCCAATCTGGGCGCGGCCAACGCCGGGCTTGCGCGCGCGGTAGCCCACGTCGATGCCACGGCCGAGAAACCGGCGTTGGAGGGTCTGGCGGCCCAGGTCGTGACGGGCCTCACCGATCCGACGGTCGTCAACGGCGGCGGCTGCGCGCTCGTTGGCGTTTTCGCCGCGAGCCCCGCACCTGCCGTCCAAACTGCCTTCAGAGCCGGATTACCAAGATTTGCAGCCGAGTGTCTCGCAGGAGGGATGGAGACCACGCCCCTGCTCGCATTTTTGAACGGGGCCGACCCGATCGTGAGCCCGACACTCCATGGCCGCATCGCGCAGGTCCGCGACCTGGCACAGGCCGCCGACGCGGCCGACGCTGGGGTCGCTGTGAATGATGACTCGGCGGCCGAGGCCGAGATCGCCACGAGCCGAAGCAACCTCCAACAGGAACGATCAAACCTGTGGGCCAGGATCCGGCTCGGAGGCGCCTACCAGTACTCCGGATGGATGGTCGCGGAGCTCGGCGAAAATGCCTATGAAGTCGCCAGGTTGACCTACGTCGACTACCTCGGCGAGGTCCCGAGCTCCGATCACTTGCTGCTGCGCACCACGTCAACGTCGTTCACCACTACCGGGCGCTTTCAGCTTTGGGTGCAGCCGGGCGCGAGCCAGACCGTCACGCTCCAAAACGGCTTCGTCTCGCAGTGGTCGGTGATCGAGGAGCAGGCCGACATTCCGGCGTCCATGGAGCAGATCGCCGCGGACGCGGAGGCGCTGCGCTCGAGTGAGGCGGCGCTGCAGGAGCAGCGCTCTCGCGCCGCCGGCGCTCGTGCGGAAGCCTCACGCCGCCACTACGCATTGAGCGAAGGCATCGCGGCACTGGTGCGAGATTTCGCAGGCGATTCGCTGCCCGCCGAGGCCCCCGCCGCAGCTGCGGACCCGGTCGCACTGGCCCCGACCGCGACGGCGTCGGCGCTGGCCCCCGCCGCCCTACGCGACCAGGCCCCGCCCGCGCCACACCCGCAGTCGGTGCAGCAGCGGGCCCCGGACCCGGCTCCCGCGGGCCCAACCCTGGTCCACAAGGCGTCGCGCAGCTCCGTCGGCCTCGGCGAGAGCATCGTCGTGGCGGCGCAGCTCACAGGCGGCTTGGCGCCGTGCGTCGTGCGCGTGCACTACCGCCTCGATGAAGAGTGGGCGGCGCGGATGATGACCGATGATCACGCCGGGGGCCTCTCCGCCACCCTTATGGTCAAGGACGGGATGGGCGATTCGCTCGCCTACTACATCGACGCCCAATGTCAGAACGGCACCACAACCGACGGCACCCGCAAGGCGCCACACTCCAGGAAGATCCTTTGATCCAAGCACCACTTGCCCTCGCACTCATCGCGGCACTGCGCATGGGACCCGGCGTCGCCCATGCGGAAGATGCCGCGCTGGATCCCTACGAGACGCGGCTGGACGATCTGGTCGGCGCCATCGATCAGGCGGATGACGACGAGAAAACGGACCCGCGCGCCGCACACGCCGCCCGCGCGGCGGCGATGGCGGGGCTCACCGAGCTCGACCTGGAGCTCCGTGCGCTGGTGACGACCGCGGACGTGGCACCGCTCCGGGCCAAGGTCCTGTTGGAGATGGGAACCGTCGCGTGCGCGCACGGCGATCTTCTGGCCGGCAACCGGGACTTGTTGGCCGCAGAGGGGATGGACGCCAATCCTGAGCGCGACGCTCGGATCGCCCGGGTTCTGGATGGCTGCCGCCCGCCGCTGCTACCCCCCGTTGAAACGCCAGAGCCAACCGAGCGCTACGACGACGCCCCCGAGGAGGAAGTACCCCGCGAGCCCGCGCAGCGCAGGAGCTACTCCGAGCCCACGGAAGAAGAAGAAGCACCACGGCACCGCTCATCCCATGCCCGACCCCTACCCGGGTCCGCCGCCGGAGGCCTGGTGCTCGGGATCCTGGGCGGCGCGGCAATCGCGGGAACCTACTATGTCTACCGGACGACACCGCAGATGACGAGCGACGAATGGACCAGCCTGAAGGTCGGAAACGCCGTCGGATGGCTCGTCGTCGGGGTCGGCGGCATCCTGGTGGTCGCCGGCGAAGCCCACCACGGGCTCGCCGTTCATCCTGCGTTCTACCTTGTCCCCGGAGTCTGACCCCGCCCTATTCGTTCCAGTCCCGCCCAAGCGCCGTGGCAGCCTGACAGACACGTCGTTGTATAGGCACGTCGCCGCGACACACGCGCTCGCGGCCTGAATGGGCCTGTTCGAAGCAAACCACCCCCTTTCCCCCGCCCGTCGGAGGCCGTTGCGTTGGGTCGTGTCGCCGGGTTTACGCGGTGCTCGCTCGCGGGAGCGGGCGCAGTTGACCGAGCCGGTTCCAGAGC
>CAIMSU010000199.1 GCA_903844155.1 uncultured Pseudomonadota bacterium
CCGTCGTCTACCTGTCCGAAGCTGCCCCACGAAGACCGTTGGAAAGCCGTGTGCGGGAAAACCGCAAGCACGGTTTGAATGGGGGCTTTTTGAAACAAGCCGGCAAAACGCCGGTATTGCGCTAAGAGTCTACCTATGCCCTGGGAGCCAAGCGTCGAAGCGATCGTGGCCGGGAGGCTCGTTGAGGGGCTCCGGGCCCAGCTCGGCGACCGGGCGCGCCTCGTCCGCGGCATCGAGGTGGAGGTCGGCGAGGTGCACGAACTGGACGTCCACGAGCTCGGTGCCCAGCTCGACGCGCTGCTTCCGGGCGTGGATGTGCGCGTAAGAGTCGTGCGGATCCTCTGGAAGTGTTCGGATTGCGGCGCGGAATTCCCGGCCGAGGAGCACCCGTGTCCCGTCTGCGGGTCCGTGCGCGTTGCGATGATCCACGGGGACGAGCTTGGGGTGACGCGGGCGTGGGGGTAGCGTTACCTCCTCCCAATGGCCGACATCCTCGCCGATCTCCTCGCCCTCCTTCGCCTCGAACGCATCGAAAAGAACCTCTTCCGGGGACAAAGCCAGGATCTCGGATGGGGCGCGGTGTTCGGCGGCCAGGTCATCGGTCAGGCGCTATCGGCGGCCGCCCAGACGGTCCCGGCCGAGCGCCCGGTTCACTCGTTTCACAGCTACTTCCTGCGTCCGGGCGATGCGTTCAAGCCCATCGTCTACGATGTCGACCCGATCCGCGACGGCGGGAGCTTCACCACACGCCGAATCGTCGCGATCCAGAACGGCGAGGCGATCTTCTCGATGTCGGCGAGCTTTCAGGTGGAGGAGGCGGGGTTTGATCACCGCGACGTCATGCCTGACGTGCCCGGGCCGGAGGGGTTGCTCTCGGAATTGGAGGCCGCTCAGCGGGTGGCGCACCGCATCCCCGTTCACCTCCGCAGCATCGCGCTCGCCGAGCGTCCGGTGGAGATCCGGCCCGTACAGCCGTCCACCCTCTTGAACCCGCGCGTCCTCCCGCCGACCCGCCAGCTCTGGTACCGGGCGACCGGCCCGCTGCCCGACGATCCCGCGGTCCACCGCTACCTGTGCGCCTACGCGAGCGATTTCAACTTCCTCGTCACGGCGTTGCAGCCGCACGCGGTGAGTGTCATCACGCCGGGCCTGCAGATCGCCAGCCTCGACCACGCAATGTGGTTCCATCGCCCCTTCCGGTTCGACGAATGGCTGCTCTACGACGTGGACTCGCCGTCGGCGAGCGGGGCCAGAGGCCTGGTGCGAGGACGGTTTTTCCGCAAGGATGGCACCCTGGTGGCGACCGTTGCCCAGGAGGGTCTGATCCGGGACCGACGCACGGAAGCGGCGCGTTGACACGGTAAAAGTGCGAGGGGGACCTGTCCAAGGACCGGGACTCGGTTAGGCCGCCGCGTCGACGAAGGACCACGATGGAAATTCATCCAGCACGACTTAGCGGGTTCGCCATCTTCCGCGGGGTGCCGACAGGGGACCTGCTCGCGCTGGTCTCGGCGGGCGAGGGGGTCGAGTCCCAACGTGGCGAGGTGCTCTTTCGCGAGGGCGCTCGCGCGAAGGACGCCTATCTCGTCATCTCGGGGCGGCTCGGCGTGTACCTTGGCGAGGGCATCGGTGAGCGGCTGATTGGGGAGGTTCGCAAGGGCGAGATCGTCGGTGAGGCGGGGTTGATGAACCTCGCCGCGCGGCGCAACGCCACGGTTCGTGCTCTCACGGACTGCGACCTGCTGCGGCTCACGCCCCGGACGGTCATGGATCTGAACCAGAACCCCGCGATGGTCGCGATCGAGCTCTACCTCCTCGAAGCGATGGCCCGCCGCATCCGGGGTGCGAACATGCGCCTGGAGGAGGCGCTCTCGCCCCCCGCGGTGGCCCCGGGTAACAGCGCCTCCACGCCGCGATCGACCCTCCCGCCGGGTTCGACGCTGCCCCCCGGCTCCACCCTCCCGCCGAGGGCCTCGCTGCCCCCCCGCTCCAGCCTGCCCCCGGGCTCGACCCTCCCGCCCCGGTCCACGCTCCCACCTGGGTCCACGCTCCCGCCGCGAACGACGCTCCCGCCGCGGTCGACGCTGCCCGGCGCCTCGTTGTCGTCGTCTGCGCACGGCACGCAACCGCCACGCGGCACGGTCCCGCCGCCGTCCGCCACGGTCCCGCCCGGGCAAAAGGAAGCGTCGCCGCGCTCCGAGAGCCTCACCCAGACCCTCCTCCGCATCCTCGGAGCCAAGTCATGAGCTCGACTGACACCCTCCCCATCGCCCGCCACCTCGTCGAGGCTCACCCGTTCCTCGGGATCGACCCGAAGAACGTGAACGCCTGGCTCTCCGAGTGCCCAGAGCGCATCTACCGACCCGGCCAGCAGCTCTGCAAGGAGAAGACGTATGGCGACGAGGCGTTCATCATCGTCGAGGGGCGCATCATCGTCTCGCGCTTTGATCGCCGGGGTTTCCCGCAAACGTTGACGACGCTGGTCGGCCCCGTCCTCCTCGGCCAGCTCTCGCTGATCGACAACGCCATCCGCAGCGCCACGCTCACCGCAGAAGGCACGGTCAAAGCTCGGATCCTCGACCGCGGCACCTGGCAGCGCCTGGCGCTCTCGGCGACGGCTGAGGGCTCGGCGCTTCGCCGGCTGTTCCTCTCCAGCCTGCAACAGCAATTGTTCCGCACGCACTCCCAGATTTCCGAGATCGCCGCAGGCGTGCACGCCCTCGCCCCCACGCCCGAGCTCGGCCGCGTCATCCCCGTCGTCCGCCTGGACGAGGACGATTTTGCGCCCGACCACGTGACGGATGATCTGACGGACGAGCAGAAATTGCACGCGTTGAATCCGTACAAGAGGTGATCCGCGCGGCGCTGCTCGCGTTGCTCTCCGGGTGCCTGGCCTGTTCGGGCTTTCGTTGCCCTGGCCGGGAAATGCAGGTGACAGCCGTGGTGAGCCCCGCGGAGCTGCAAGCGCTCGGGTCGTGCGAGGCGATCTGCTCGGCTGTGGGCCGCGAGGAGAACACGCCGGGTGACAGTGGGTATGAGCTGAACGTGCTCGCGTGTTCGCTCGCGCCGGCCCCGGCAGGCGACACCGCGGTCGGCGCTTCGGTCGTGTGTACCGTGTGGGAGGGGCAGCCATGCATGTAGGCGCGCCGCGGATGGGGCTCGCGCCGATGGTCGTCACGTTCCTCGCTGCGTGCCGCTACCCTGATTGTCCGTCCCCGCCAAACGTGCACATCGACGAGCTGCTGACCCACGCCGAGTTGGACACGGCTGGGATCGACTCCGGCGGCATCGCGGACTGGTCCTGCGAGAGCCTCTGCATGACGATGGCCGATGCTGACCGCCGATCGCAGTCTGCATGGCGTGTGGACTCCTGCTCGCTCACTGCGGATCCGAGCGGCGCCGTGCGAATCCAGTGCGTGGCGGAGATGTCGTGGTTCTGCAAATAGTGTAGCTACTCCCTATATTGTTGGCCTGCGGGTGTACGGGCGGCCCGTGCCCCAGCGACACCCAGACGCTGTCCTTTGACATCACCCCGGACGAGCTTCAGGACGCGACGGCGGACAGCGCCGGGTCCTGCGAGGCGAGGTGCCATGCGCTGCTCGAGGCCAGCGGCTGGCTCGACGACACCGGGGCGTGGGTTCAGGGCTTTGAATCGTGTACCCTGACGGTCGCAGACGGGCAGGACTCGGACGTGGGGGCGACCGTCGCCTGCACGGTTGACGTTGGCGGCAAGTGCGAGTAATTCCGCAGCGGACGGGACAACGCGCGCGTTAGAGACGGCGATGCACCCCGCCCAACCCCCCGCCTTCCCCGGCTTCCGCGCAGTCCCGCGCACCGGCGTCATCTACGTGATGACGGAGGCGGCGGAGCGCGGGTTCCGATATGGGAATCCGGATTGGGCGAACCTCGGCCAGGGCGCGCCCGAGACCGGCGATCTCCCAGGTGCACCGCCGCGGATCACCAACGTCTGGCTGGACCCGGCGTCCTTTGAGTACGCGCCGGTGGACGGACTGAAGGATCTGAAGGAGGCGGTCGCGGCGCTCTACAATCACCGCTACCGGAAGGGGCGACGGTCGCAGTACACGGCAGACAACGTCTGTATCTCTGCGGGTGGTCGCGCCGGGCTGACGCGAATCGCGGCCGCTCTGGGCCCGGTCCACCTCGGCCACATGCTCCCCGACTACACCGCATACGAGGAATTGCTGGGGGTATTCCGGGATTTCGTCCCCATCCCCATCCCGCTCAAGCCCGAGGACGGCTTCCGATTCTCGCCCGAGTCGCTGCGCGACCGCATCGTGTCGATGGGCCTGGGCGCGGTGCTGCTCTCGAACCCCTGCAACCCGACGGGAAACGTGGTCCGCGGCGAGGAATTGCACCGGTGGGTCTCCATCGCTCGCAAGCTGAACACCGTGCTCATCCTGGATGAGTTCTACGCGCACTACGTGTACGAGGGCGATCAAGCGGATGGCGCGCTCGGGCCCGTCTCCGCGGCGGCGTACGTGGAGGATGTGGACCGCGACCCGGTCGTGATCGTGGACGGGCTGACGAAGAACTGGCGCTATCCGGGGTGGCGGCTCTCCTGGACGGTCGGGCCGTCCTCGGTGGTGCGGGGGTTGGCGTCTGCCGGGTCGTTTTTGGACGGGGGTGCGCCGCATCCGCTGCAGCGCGCGGCGATCCCGCTGCTTGAACCGGCCGTTGCCGACGCCGAGGCGCGTGCGATCCGGACAACGTTCCAGGCCAAGCGTGACCTGATGGTCGCCCGGTGTCGGGCGATGGGGATGCGGATCAACGACCCGCCCGAGGGTGCGTTCTACCTGTTTCCGTCGCTTGAGGGGCTTCCAGGCCGGTTTCGGGAAGGGCAGGGGCTCTTTGAGGGCGGGCTGGCCCACAAGGTCATCTGCGTCCCGGGCGCGTTCTTCGACATCGATCCAGGCAACCGCCGCTCGGCCTTCGGTTCGCGATTGTCCAGCTACGTCCGGCTTTCCTTCGGTCCAGACGAGGCGACGCTCATCCGCGGGCTCGATCGGCTCGCGGCGATGATCAAGGCTGGGGGATGATCGGACTGGTGCTCGTGTCGATGGCGCTGGCCGGGCATCCGGCGGATCTCGCGCCGGGTGCGCCGGACCTGCAGGACTCCGAGCAGCGATTGGTGGCCTTGATCGCCGAGGCCGACGCAGTGCGCGCAGCCACGTCGCGGCTGCAGGCCCGGTGGGTGGCGCTGGGGCATCCGCCCGCGGACGTGGACGGGACGGGAAAGACCGTCGTCCCCAGGGCAAAGCCCGTGGACCCCTGCGCGCAGGAGCGCACGGACATCGGTTGGCGGATCGAGCGTTTTGGCTCGGCGTGGCGGGAGGCCGCGCAGGCGGTGCACGCCGAGGCCGGACGGCTGGCGGGAATTCGGTCCGCCGCGACGGTCGCGCCGCTGGTGGACGCGCGGTGGGGGGACCGGCTGAACGGGCTGGTCGCCGCAGACACCGCCGGTGAGAAGGCTTTTGTGGAAGCGAGCGTGTGGCAGGCGACCTTTGTCCGACCGGTGCTCGACACGTGCGCCAGCGCGCCGGTCAAGGCCGCGCCCGCGCGGAAACCAAAGGTGAAACCGGATAGTCAGGCCGAGACCCCGGATGCACGCGTCGACGAACCTGCGGCACCACCTCCAAACGGCGAGGCGCTGACCTTCGCGTGGGAGAAGGGCCACGTCGCTACCCCGGTGGCCGTGCTCGCCGCGGGTGACGGGTGGGTCTGCCCCGCGGGGATCCGGGCCGACGACGCCGTCGTCCTGCTCGATCCGGGGGCGGACGGCTCGGCGAACGCGTGCTGGTCAGCGTCGTCGACGTGCGGGTGCGCCGGCGAGGCGGTGTGGCCGGGCGGTGTCATCGCGCCGCCGGCCGATTGAGCTGTTTTTAGCCTGCCGTCTTCTTCATCTCGACGTCGAGCTCGATCTTGACCTCGTCGCTCACGACGTAGCCGCCGGCGTCGAGGGTCTTGTTGAAGTTCATCCCGAAGTCCTGCCGGTTGATCGTGGCGGTTGCGTGGGTTGCGCGACGCGTGGCGCCCCAGGGGTCCTTGATCTCGGCGCTGAAGGGGTCGCAGTGGAACGTGACCTCCCTGGTGACGCCGTGGATGGTCAGGTCGCCGGTCAGGTCGAGGGCGCCGCCGGTCCCGGCCTTCGCGGACTTGGACGTGAAGGTCATGTTCGGGAACTTCGTGGCGTCAAAGAAGTTGGTGGAGAGCAGGTCGGCGTCGCGCGTCTGGTCGTGGGTGTCGACGCTTGCGACGCCGACCGTCGCGCTGACCTTCGTGCCGGCGACGTTCTTGTCGTCGTAGTCGACGGTGCCGCTCACGGTGCCGAACTCGCCACGCACGTTGGAGATGGTCATGTGGACGACGGAGAACCCCACGCGGCTGTGGACGGGATCCACGGCGTAGGAAGCGGCGTTTGCGTGGGACATCAAGGCGAACGGGAGGGCGAGGAGGGCGAGAGGCATGGAGAGCTCCGGAGTGGTGAGTCGCTTCCGTTTTGGAAGTGACGTGAGGTTGTGCACGGTTTCGGCGGCGACAAGGACGCAGGGAGGATTCTCTGTGATGCCCTCATCCGCCGGCGCGTACTCCGGCACCTTCTCCCGGAGGGCTGATCTGTTTACACATCTCGGAGTGCCATGAGCCAGCCCTCCTCCAGGCTTCGGAGCCGCCTCCACCCCCACCACAAGGTTCGCCATCCAGGCTCGCCGTCCGACTTCCGGCCGAAGAACCCTCCCATCTTGGCCAGGGCGTGCATCCACTCGCGCGCGCTCGGCTTCGCGGCCAACCTCGGGAATTCCCGGCGGAGGATCGCTCGTTGGGTGCGCGACAGAATCTGTTCCGACACGTCTGTACTCCCGCCTCGTGCGGCGTCCCGGAGGACGAGCATCTGCCAGGCGGCGACCGTGGCCAGCGCGAGGAAGTTCTCGAACGAGTGCATCGTCTCAAACTGCGCGCGCTCGATCGAGCAGCCCGTTTTGAGCCCCATGTGAAATCGGTAGAACCGAACGACGGTGAGCGCGTCTTCAAGCGACTCGCAGGGCTCGGTTGTGAGCAGGTACCAGGCCAAGGGCGTGACGCCCTCGGGCGGGTCGAGTTCCTCCACCAGCACCATCCCGACCTCGATGGATACCCCCTTGCCCCCTATGCTTTTCGGCGGTTTCAACGCCATGCGAACTCCTCGCACCGAGAGCGTCGCCGACCGGCTGGCCTGCCCGGCCTTCCGGGGCACCAGAATCTGAACCGTGCCCAGCTCTGGGGCCTTCTCGACTGCCGTCATGGACAATGTCTCGTTCGATACTGGGATCGCCAGGCGACGGTCCCGAATCGCTCGAATCACGAAGCCATGCTGCAGGTCTCGCATCGTCTGCATCGCTTCGAAGATGTCGCCCTCGCGATCAAACACCGCGATGATCCTCGGAGAATCGGGTGGAGGCGGCGACCAGACATTCGCGGGCGATCGCGTGCGTCCGAACGCCTGCGCCACGCCGTCTTGCACACCTCCCCAGTGCTCGCTCTCGCGATCGCGGAACTTCCGCTGCGCGCTGGTCTCGCCTTTCGGCGCAGGAGTCCACGACCTGGCCCAGACCTCCTGGGCGGCAACGCCCAGCACCGACCCGTCCTCGGGATCCACGAGCAACGCCGAATGGGCGAAGAACCCCTGAACCGCCAGCGCGCTGTCCACGGGACCGAACCCGTCGATGTCCTCGCGCTGACCGAAGCTGAATGTCGTGGTGTCCAGCGCGCAAAGCACGATCCGGCGACCACCGGCGCGCAGCGTGGACATCGTTCGATGGCCCTGGAGAAGCGCAAAATGGGTGACGTCCTCGCTGGCCGCGAGCCGGTAGCAAGCCATCGCCTGGGACTTCGATCCGCAGGACTGAGCGACGGACCGGCCGGAGTGAGACAGGAGTTGCCCCACCACGACCCCGGCCCGCACGTTCCGGCGGGCATCTCCAAGGGGACAGCTTGAGAATTCTGAAAACGTAGGAAGGTGGATCTGGGTCATCGCGGCTCCTTTGGGCGCCGCTAACTCTTGACCCGTCAACTGTGCATACAGATCAGCCCGGAGGGAGAAGGGAGGACAGAATCGGCATCCGAAGATGTGTACCCAGATCAGCCCGGCGGGAAAATGGAATGCCCGAGCGAAGCCCGCGCAGGATCGACGCGGCGTTCCATGCGGGATCGGGAGCGGCGAGGGGCCGAGCGAGCCGCCCAGAAGTCGCCGCGGAGCACCCGCCACGCCCCCTGCGGCGTTCGCGGGCGCGCCTCCAGCCGCCTCCTCGGTTCCTTGATACCTGCGCGGGCAATGGCCTACCTGCACCTCCACGACCCCGTCCGCGAGGAGACGCGCGACATTCCGCTTCGAAAGCCGCTCGTGAGCCTGGGGCGAGGGGAGGGGAATGACGTCATGCTCGTCGACCCCTCGCTCGCGCCAACGCACGCGAACCTGCTGCGGAAGGGCAACCACTTCACGATGTCCGTCGTTGACCGCGCGACGCACTTCATGGTGAACGGCGTGCGCGCGCGATCCTCCGATCTGCGCGTTGGCGACGAGGTCGTCATCGGTCGATTCCGGTTGACGTTGATGGAGGGGGAGCCGAAAACGGCGGCAGGCGGGGCGCCGACGGGCGTGGCTGGGGCGCCGCTCTCCGAGGTCGAGGCCGTGCGGAAGCTCGCGGAATTCAGCCGGGATCTCGCGGCCGAGTCCAACCTCGACACCATCTTCCAGAAGCTCCTGCAGTCGGTGGTCGCCATCACCGGCGCCGAAAAAGGCTTCTTGATCGCGATCAAGGATGGCGAGCGCGTCCTGGCCGCAGCCCACAACGTCGGCCGGGAGACGCTGGACCTGTCGCGGGTCTCCGACTCGATCGTCGATCGCGTTTTGACCGACAAGAAGCCGATCATCGTCTCGGACGCGCTTCACGACGCGCAGTTTGCCTCGGCGCGCTCCGTCGTCGACCTGCGCCTGTCCAGCGTCATGTGCGTGCCGCTGCAGTGGCGCAGCGAGATGCTTGGCGTGCTGTACCTCGGGAATGACAACGTCCGGAACCTGTTCGCGCAGCAAGACCTGGCGTTGCTCGAAGTGTTTTCGAGTCAGGCGGCGATGCTGGTGCATCAGGCGCTCTTGCTGAACGAGCTCAAGGCCTCCAACCGGAACCTGCGCGACCAGCTCCAGAAGTCCTCGCAGGGCGGGATCATCGGCTCCTCGGAGTCGATGAAAGCGTGCTTCAAGGTGCTGAAACGCGTATCGCCCACGGACCTTTCGGTGCTGGTGCTCGGCGAGACGGGGACGGGCAAGGAGCTCGTCGCCAAGGAGGTCCACCGGCTCTCGACGCGGGCGGCCAAGCCGTTCATCTCCATCAACTGCGGGGCGATCCCGGAAAACCTGCTGGAGAGCGAGCTTTTCGGTTACAAGCGGGGTGCGTTCACGGGCGCCGCGGGCGACAAGGTCGGGAAGTTCGAGGCGGCCGACGGTGGCACGATCTTCCTCGATGAAATCGGCGAAATGCCGATGGCGCTGCAGGTCAAGCTCCTGCGCGTGCTGCAGGAGCGGGTGATCGAGCGGGTGGGCGACGTGAAGACCCGCCCCATCGACATCCGCGTGATCTCGGCGACCAACAAGAACCTCGAAGAGCAGATCGCCTCGGGGCATTTCCGGGAGGACCTCTACTACCGGCTCAACGAGGTGACCGTCAACCTGCCGGCGCTCCGCGATCGAGCGGACGACGTCATCCAGATCGCCCAGTTCCTCCTCAACAAATACGCCGAGCAATACGGCGCGAAGGCGAAGGGGTACTCGGCTGGCTGCCAGAACGCGATGCGCAGCTACTACTGGCCGGGCAACGTGCGGGAGCTTGAGAACCGCATCAAGAAGTCGGTGATCATGACCGACCGGGCGCAATTGGGCCCGGAGGACCTCGGGATCGAGATCAAGGAGCGGGCGACCACTCTCCGCCCGTTGGCCGAGGCCGAAGAGGACTTCAAGACGAGCTACATCCGGAAGGCCCTCGACGCAAACGGCTGGAACAAAGCCCAGACTGCGCGGGAGTTGGACGTCGATGCGCGGACGATCTTCCGGTACATCGAGAAGATGGGGGAGTAGTTCGCTGGATTGGGGGCGACGGTGACGAGCCGGTGGTTATCTTCCGGTCGCCAGAGGCCTCCATGCACGCCCCCTTTCCGTCCATCGCCCGTCCTTTCCTCGCCCTCTCGCTCGCGTTTGCGCTCGGAGGTCTGCCCGGCTGCGTCAGCCAGGCGCAATATCAAAAGGTCGTCGACGAGAACACCAAGCTCACGCAGCGCGTCGACAACCTCAAGGCGAAGTCCGAAGCCCGGCTCAAGGCCTTCAAGGACATGCTTGAGGACCTCAAACCCCTCATCGATCGTGGGATTCTGCAGGTCGAGGTCGTCGACGGCCGCGTGACCCTTGGCATGACCTCCGATGTTCTCTTTCCCTCCGGTTCGGCGACCTTGTCGGCGGACGGCAAGAAGAACATCTCCGAGGTGGCCCAGGCGCTGAAGAAGCGGAATATCGCTCAGAACTTCCAGATCGAGGGCCATACCGACAACGAGCCCATCAACACGGCCGAGTTCCCCGACAATTGGCATCTCGGCGCCGCGCGCGCCATCACCGTGCTCGAGTACATGGTCGACCAGGGCTTCCCATCCGACCACATCTCGGCTGCGACGTTCGGGCAGACCCAGCCTGTCGTGCCCAACTCCAGCGACGGGAACAAGGCGCAGAACCGCAGGATCGAGATTGTCGTGCTGCCGGACCTGAACGATCTGCCCGGAAGCAAGATGCTTTTGGAGGCGCTCGGGAAGCCGGCTCGGGCGCGCGGCGCGAAGTAGCGGGCCTTTTCCGGTTAGACGCCCCGGGCCCACCTCTGGGCCGAGGAGTCTGCGATGGAAGAGCACGAGAAGGGCCGCGAGGCCTTCGCCGACGAAGACGCTTACCGACTTCACGCGCTGCGGCACTCGACCGCGCACATCATGGCCGAGGCCATCGGAAAGGTGTTTCCCGGCGCAAAATTCGGCATCGGGCCGGCGATCGAGGACGGGTTCTACTACGACGTGGACGTCGGCCGTCCGGTGACCGAGGGCGATCTCGCCGCCATCGAAGACGAGATGAAGCTCGTCGTCAAGCGCAATTCGCCGTTCCAACGTCGGGAAGTGACGATGGAGGAGGCCCAGACCATCTTCGTCGACCAACCGTTCAAGCTGGAGTTGATTTCGTCGCTCGAGGGGCAGCTCACCGTGTTTGACCAGGGCGGGTTCACCGACCTCTGCCGCGGCCCCCACGTTCCTCGCACCGGGAACGCCAAGCACTTCAAGCTCCTCAAGGTCTCCGGCGCGTTCTGGCGCGGCGACCAGACCAAGCCGCAGCTCCAGCGCATCTACGGCACCGTCTTCCCGACGCGTGAGGCCCTCGACCAGTACCTCTTCCGGCTGGAAGAGGCGAAGAAGCGGGATCATCGCCGGGTCGGCTCGGCGATGGGCCTCTTCATGTTCCACGAGTACGCGCCGGGCGCACCGTTCTGGCTGCCGAAAGGCGAGGTTGTCTGGCACATCCTCTCCGAGGCGATGCGCGGGCTCTTGCTCGGCGAGGGCTACATCGCCGTCCGCACCCCCATGCTTTTTGACAAGGCGCTCTTTGAGGAGTCCGGCCACTGGTCGCACTACCGGAACAACATGTTCTGTGTCGAGAAGCACGAAGACGGTGAGGAACATCCTCGGACGTTCTCGCTCAAGCCGATGAACTGCCCGTCGCACATGCTCATCTTCCGGCACCAGAAGCGCAGCTACCGCGACCTGCCGATGCGCATCCACGATCAAGGCGTGCTGCACCGCGACGAGCTTCGGGGCGCGCTTGGCGGCCTGACCCGCGTGCGGCAGCTCTCACAGGACGACGCACATCTGTTCTGCATGCCGGAGCAGGTCGAGGCGGAGGTGGACGCGCTCCTCAAGCTCGTCGACCGCGTCTACACCCCGCTCGGGCTGCCCTATCGCTGCAAACTATCGACTCGCCCCGCCGACAAGCTCGGTGACGACGACCTCTGGGATGCCGCCGAGGGTGCGTTGAAGGCGGCGCTGGAGAAGAACGGGCTCCCGTACAAGCTCAACGCCGGAGACGGCGCGTTCTACGGGCCGAAGATCGATATCGACGTCGTCGACGCGCTCGGGCGCGCGTGGCAGTGCGCGACCGTGCAGCTCGACTACCAGCTCCCGCGGCGCTTCAAGCTCTCATACGTGGGCGCCGACAACCAGGACCACACCCCCGTTGTTGTCCATCGCGCCATCTTCGGCAGCTTCGAGCGGTTCCTCGGCATCCTGATCGAGCACTTCAACGGCCAGTTCCCGATGTGGCTCGCGCCGGAGCAGGTACGCGTGATGACCGTGAGCGAGAAGTCCGAGCCCTGGGGACGGGAGGTCGCCGCAGCCCTCGAAGCGGCCGGGGTCCGCGTGCACCTCGACATCTCCGCCGACAAGATTGGCGCGAAGATCCGCGAGGCCCACGCGATGAAGCCGGTCTACTACGTGGTCATCGGTGAAAAAGAGCAGGAACAGCATACTGTCAGCGTCAAGGGACGCGCCAATGCGGACCTTGGCGGGATGTCGGTCGAGGCGTTCGTTGCCCTCTGCGTCGCGGACTCGAAGGTCCCGTTCTAGCGCCGTCGCTTGAACTCGCCATCCTGGCGAAGGGGGAGGGGTGGGTAGTCGTCGCCAAGCCCCCGGGGATCGTCGTTCACCGGTCGGCCTGGGCGCCGCGCGCACCAGCGGTACTGCAGATACTACGCGATCAATTGGGGAAGCACGTCTACCCGGTACACCGGCTCGACGGCGGCGTTTCTGGCTGCCTGTTGATGGCGACGGAGCCGCGCGTTGCGGGATTGTTGTCGGCGGCCCTGGTCACCGCGCGCAAGCGTTACATCGCGTTTGTACGAGGATATTTTGCCGCTGAGACGGAAGTGCTGATTGAAGCCCCGATGAAGGACGACAAGGGCATCCTCCGGGAGGCGTCAAGCCGGGTCCGGTTGCTTGGACGAAGCCAGGATCCACGGTGTTCCTTGCTCGAAGTGGAGCCTGCAACGGGCAGATACCACCAGGTTCGGCGACACGTTCGAGACTTGCATCATCCGGTGCTCGGCGATTCGGAACACGGGGACAACAAGGAAAATCGGGTTTGGCGCGCTATCGGACTGACACGTATTGGTTTGCATTGCGTCGGCCTGGGCTTTGCAGCACCCGAGGGCGGTGCCATCGACGTCCACTGTCCCCTGTACTCGGACCACGCCGCAGTCTGGAGCCGGCTCCCGTTCTGGACGGATGTCCTGACGTTGCGACCGGCCCTCGGCATGACGCCGTTGGAGTTGCCCAACCTGGCGGGCCTCCCGCCCCCGGGCTCAGGCGACGCCGAATCGGCCGCGCTCGTCGCGGGTGACGCGCCCGAATGCGCGGTCGGGGTCGTGGGTGAAGCAGAGCCTGCCCTCGCGGACGAGTAGATCGTCGAGGAGAGCGGCTTTCTCGTCGATGAGCCGCTCCGGGAACCGGTCGTAGCCCATCGTGATCGGGACGTGCACCCAGGGTGCTCCGGGGATGAGGTCGGCCGCGAAGACTACGGGGCGGTCGGCATCGTCGGGGTCGGCGTACTCGGTGCACATGAGGCCTGGGGTGTGGCCGTCGCTCCAGTGGAAGCGGAAGCGGTCGCCGAGGAGCGGGTGGGTCGAGGATCCCGTCTCGACGACGGCGAGCCGGTCGGAGGCCTGGAGCAGAGAGGGGAGGGTCGGGATGAAGCTGGCGCGGTCGCGGACGTGGGGGTTTACTGCGCGGTCGAGGGCGGTGGAGCCGACGAGGAAGTGCGCGTTTGGAAACAACAGGTGTGAGGGGCGTCCGGCGGCCCAGGGCGCCAGAAGTCCCCCGGCGTGGTCAAAATGAAGGTGGGAGAGGACGACGACGTCGATGTCCGCGTCCGTCAGCCCCCTGGCGGCCAGGGAGGCAAGGAGGCGGTGGTCGGGCTCCTCGACCCCGTAACGTTCTCGAAGACCGGGCTCGAAGAAGACGCCGATCCCCGTTTCGAGCAGGATTCGCGTCGGTGCGCCTGCACCTCGGGACGGCGCCTCGATCAGCAGGCATCGGCAAGCCAGCGGGATGCGGTGTCGGGAGTCGGGCGGCGACCACCGTTCCCAGACCGGCCGAGGCGCGTTGCCGTACATCGCCCCGCCGTCCAGCCACTGGCGGTTGCCGTCGACAGGTGCGATCACGGATTCCCCGCCACGGCGATGTCCTCGGTACGCACCCATCCCTCGACCGCAGGGGCGCACGACGCGCAATAGACCTTTCGGCGCACCTTTCCGTCCTCCTGGCGCACCTCGACCTGCACCCCCTTGGAGTTGATGACGGTGACGGGTTTCCCGCCGTCGTCGACGACGGTGACCGGAGAGTTCACGGTCACCGCCTTGTAGGGGTCCAGGCCGTCGGGGTCGGGGTTGAGCGCGGGGGCATCCGGAGCCTCGGCAGCGGGATCGGCGGCAGCCTCCGCGTCGTCTGCTGCCGGTTCGGCGGCGTGGATGTGCGAGGGTGGCAGCTCGACTGGAGCGGGACGCCAGCAGCCGGAACACGCCCCCGGGATGACCAACCCGAGCCCGAGAACCAGGACGGTTCGCAGCGGGGGCAGCGGCGCACGTGACGAAGGCACGGTCACAGCCTATCTGCCCGCGATCGGGTGCGGCTGGGCAATGTTTTCCCTCTGCTGCGGCTCACCCGTCGAGGCCCAGTTCCTTCAGCAGACGCGGGTTGCGGGTCCAATCGCGCTCGACGACAACGAACAAGTCGAGGCGCACCTGACACCCGAGCAGCCCCGCGATGCTCTGGCGTGCCTCGGTGCCGATCTTCTTGATCATGCGCCCGCCTTGCCCGATGACGATGGCCTTCTGGCTCTCTTTTTCGACGAGGATGCGCGCGTGGATGTGGACCTTCCCCGCTTCCCGGCTCGACTCGTCGAAGCGCTCGATCTCGACCGCGGTGGCGTACGGGACCTCCTGCTCCGTGTGCTCCATGACCCGCTCGCGGATCAGCTCGGCGACGATGAAGCGTTCGGTCTCCGTTGTGAGCTGGTCCTGCGGGTACAAGGCCGGCTGCACGGGCAACACACGCGATACAGCTCGCTCCAACGACGCCAGCCCGGTGCGCTTCTTCGCGCTGAGCGGCACGATCACGGGGCTGATCTCGGCCAACGCCGCCATGACTGGCAGCAGCTCTTCTTTCGGAACCAGGTCGGTCTTGTTGAGCACCAGCACCAGCGGGAGCCCCCGCGCGACGACCCTGTCGCGGACGTTGCTGAGGGGGCCGTCCAGGATCGGTTCGCCCCCGGCCAGCGCGGCTACCAGTGCCGGGAGATCCAGGATCCAGCAGATCGCGTCAACCTCGCCCAGCACACCCTCGGACACCGTGACCATTCGTTGGTTGAACGCCGTCCAGGCGTCGTGGAGGCCTGGGGTGTCGAGCACGACGACCTGCATCTCCGGGGTGTTCCACAGGCCCAGGACGCGGTTTCGGGTGGTCTGGGGCCGGCGGGAGACGGCCGCGATGCGCTCTCCCACGAGCGCGTTCAAAAGCGAGGATTTTCCAGCGTTTGGGCGGCCTATGAGGGCGACGGTGCCGGAGCGGAAGGGCATGCCGGGCGGGGTAACGCGGCGTGCGCCGTGCGGGGAGTGGCACGAGTGGTGCGGACGCCGGGGCGGCCCGAAAGGCCCGCGCCGACGGGCGGGCCCGCATGCGGCGCGCGCCCCGGGGTTGACGGGTCGTGGGCCCTCGGATAGCGGCGCGAGCATTCCCGCTTAGCTCAGTTGGTTAGAGCATCTGACTGTTAATCAGAGGGTCCCCTGTTCAAATCAGGGAGCGGGAGCACTCAAAAACGTAGGTTGAAAGGGGTGAAAACGAGATGGTCCGGACCGGCAAAACGGGTCGCAGAACGGCTCGGGTCGCAGCTGGGTCGCAGGACGGCTGGATCTGGAGCCGCGCTTTTGTGGTCGCGCTCACGGGCGTGGTCGGCCGTTGACAGCGGGGCCGGGACCGTTGACGGCTCGGGTCAGCGAGCCGGGGCGCTACCCCTGAACGGCGTCGATGACGTACGCGTCGTGGTCTGACAGGCGAGCGCCGTCCTTCTCGGCGGGGATCCGCCGGGGGGTGCCCTGCCAGGCGTTGGGGATGGCGATGTGGTCGATGCTGAGCAGGCCCTGGATTCTGTGCGGCAGGTCGGCGGTCGGGACATCGAGGCCGCGGGCCTCTACGAGGGCGAGCACGTGCGCTCGGCCGGCTTTGCTTCCGGCGTGCTCGTCGCCGGAGAGGGCGTGGTTCCAGTCGCCGCCCCAGACGAGCGGTCCGGCGGGGAGCGTGGCCGCGAGCTGGTCGACGGCGTGCCGGGTCCACTCGTCGTGGTTGGCTCCCGTCCACGGGTGCACGGCGCCGCAGCCCTTCCAGGGCAAGATGGAGCTGCAGTATGTGATGCCGTCGATAGTCGCGGCGGCGCTCGCCGGGTGCGGGTCGTTGAGGGGCTGGAGCGGGCCGCGGGCGAGAACTCGCGCCCAGGCCTTGCGTCGAGCCATCGGTTCCACGGTCGAGTGGGAGAAGTACCCGGGCAGGGTGAGCTTCTCGTTGACCTCGGTGAGCAGCCAGATGTCGCAATCCGCGTCGCGGAGCAGCGAGGCGTGCCGGGTGTCCCATCGGCCGTCGAGGTTCCAGGTGCCTACACGGATCTTCATCGCGCGGTAGCGCGGTGAACGTCATCCACCCGGCGGCTGCCCACGCCGGTGCTTTCTGGAGATTCCATGCCCCCACGTATCCCGCACGTCACGCCCGCGAGCCCGCGCGGCGCACGGCCCCCGTGGCTGGTCAGAACGGGCCCGCCCTGACCGGTGACGACTGAGTCGCCGCCTGCACCGTTTCTGACCCAGCCCGCGGTCGGAGATGGTCAGCAAAAATAGCGAAAATGAGGGAACAGGCGAAGGAAAGCAGGAGGACGGCAAGCCACGGAACCGGCCGGCGACGCGGCTCGTCCGCGTGGAGTCCTTCCGAGCTGAACACGATTCTCGCTGACCCTGGGACTGGGCGGGCCAGCGGACGAATTTCCCCCTCCGCGGACCGGACGGCTTGGTGAATGCAGCACAGCGCACGAGTCTGGAAGGTTCTCGCCAGCTTTATCGGACTCGCCGGTCTTGGCCCCGCGTAGGCCGGCCACGAGGATCAAAGTGGCGCACCTCCGGGATCCACGGGCGGGGCGGCCACCAACTAAAACGTTGTTATTACTTATTTTAGTTTCGAACTGCGTCGCGAACGAAAGGCCTGCGGTGTCGGTCCATCACACCGTGGCGGAGGGCTCGCCCGGCCGAGCGCACGGCCTTGACCGCTGAAGGACCATCCTTGTGACGCAATTCGACTGTGTATCGATTGTGTCATCGTCGGCCGCTGGGCGTGCGCTTCGAACGCGATACCGCGTTCTCCCGAGCACACCAGTACGATGTTTAGCCGTCTGGGGCTCGGACGTCGACGGCCCAGCGGGCCCCGAGCTTCCGGAGATGTATTTCGAGGTAGCGCATCGTCATGGGGTCCTGGCCGTTACCGCGGCGACGCATGTCAACGAGGCGCGCGTTCGCGGCGCTGAGGAGGTTCCACGCCGTCGCGGAGCCGTGATTTCTGATCAGGCCAGCCGCGAGGGTGAGTTCGACGCGTAGGGGCGCACGACGCAAGTGCCATTGGTTCAAAAACGCATCGACCATGCCGCGCGCGTCCGCCGGCGGAGGGGCCTCCCGCGGCTGGGGGCGACCCACACCCGCGGCCTCCGCCCAGTCCCAGAGCTCCTTGCGCCGGTCAGCAGGCTGGGCGGCCCCCGGTCGCAGGTAGGGCCCGAGGTCGCCGAGGTCTTGAAGGGGAAATCGGGCGAGCACGACAAGTCGCTCGTCGTCGGTGAATTCCGGAAGCCAGCAATCCTCCGGCAGGACCGCGGCCGGCGCCTCGGCCGATGACTCGACGACGTCCGCAGTCTCCATCGGCTCGCCCGGAGTAGGAGCGTGGGATGCCACCACCGGTACTGGTGAAGGACCGACGTTAGGGCCATCGTTATTGTACTTTTTCCAGAGCCGACTCCCGCGGCGCGGCGGCGCGTTGGGGTCAGGGCGATGCGCGAAATACTTGTTCACGTCCTGGTAGGCACCGCCACCGGTGCCTTCCACGCTCATGAGCCGGAGCTCGTAGAGCACGGCGAGGTTGCGACGCAGGGTTCTCTCGTTCATGCTCAACTCTGCGGCGAGCTGTTCGATGCCGATTCTTAGCCCGTAGGGGGGACAACGCACCCGCATGTGAGCATACACCCGGTATTGGCTGTGGGTGAGAGATCGAACCACCGGAACGAGACAGTCATTGGCGTACAACGTCTGCCAGCGCCCGCCACGGCCCTCCTCCTTCAGCCGGGCGATCGCCTCCGCACGTGTCGCAGATGTGTCACCGTGAGCCATCAGATGCCGCTTCCGTTGATGTTACTTCCGCAACTGCTGTCGTCGACACGGTCGACGCCGACGCCGCGCCGGCAGGCCGCCGCCGCGTCCGCTGGCTCTTGCCAGCACCCATCGTGCCCGTCGTTCGTCATTAGGCCGACTCGGCGGGCTCGCGGGAGCCAGCGGCCGTGCGCGTGTTGGCGACGGTCTCGGCCGCTGTACTGGTGAAGCGGTGCTGCGCCATCCAGGCATCGACGTCGCAGCGGCGGTAGGCCACACGCCCGCCGGGGCCACCGAGACGGACGTATGCCGGACCCTTTCCGGTGAGGCGCCACTTGCGGATGGACTGCGCTTTCATGCCGAGGAAGCGCGCCAGGTCGGCGGTTTGGAAGAGGGAGGTGTCGTCGGGCATCACGGACTCCGGGGTCAGTTGGACGGAAGGGTCAATAGGCGTGGGTCGGGTGCCTCCACCCGTTCGCGGCGTGTCGTTGTCATCAGCTGCGCCCTCGCAACCCGCGGCGAGCGAGCCCCTCGGCGATGTCAGGCGAGGGCGCCGAGCCGGCGTCGCGGGCGAGCGCCGGCCCGTCCGTTCCCCCACGGTTCCAGAGGCTTAGCTGCCGCGACTGATCTTGGGCGGCGCGAGGGGCTGGCTCCATCCCCCCGACCCGATCCTGGGTCGCCGGGTAGTTGGTCACCACCAGCTCCTGAATCTTGCCGCGCCCAGCGCTCACCGAGTTGATCAACCGGGACGCCTGGACGTGGTGTTTGAACAGCCGGGGCTGGTCGTAGAGCGACTCGATGAACTCGGCCGTGCTGTTCGACGCCATCCACTGGCAGCGGCTCGCCAACCGGAGCAGCGTGTCGCGCAGGGCGGTCTGGTCGGCTCGCGTGAATGCGTCCTTCGTGTACGCCGTGAAGGACGAGGTGGCCGACATCGGCTCGTACGGAGGATCGAGATACACGAAGTCGCCGTCGGCGATGAACCGCTCGCAGTCGCGGAAGGACGACGTCTCGATGCGCACGCCCTGGAGCAATCTTGATGCGGCGCGCAGGTGCGCGGCATCGAAAATCGCCGGGCTCGCATAACTGCCCATGGGCACGTTGAATTCTCCCTTATGGTTCACCCGATAGAGCCCGTTGAAGCATGTCTTGTTGAGGTATAGGAACCTCGCAGCGGCCTCGACTGTTCCGCCGGCTGGGCGTGCGGCGCGGACGCCGTAGTAGTACGCCTTCCGGTCCTCCTCGGAGAGCCCGGGCGTGTTGTGCCGACGGCGATGCTCACCCAGAAGGGGAAGGAGTTCCTCCACTTTGTCCCGAACCTGAACGAACAGGTTGACCACCTCTGCGTTTGCGTCAAGCAGCGTGCACCGCGAGGGATTTTTGGTCTGGATGACGTCCCAGAAAACCGCGCCCGAACCCAGGAATGGCTCGACGTACCCCCGGCCGGCGAGCGACGCAGGCATGAGGGGGCAGAACTGCTCCAGCAGTTGGCCCTTCCCGCCGACCCACTTCAAGAATGGAGCAATACGTTGGAGGGCTGGGAGGGTTGGGGTCATGAGTCGCCGTCCACGCGCTCGATGGCGCCGCGGCGGAGGGTCAGGTCGGGCGGGCCCTCGCCAGGGAGGCGAGAGAGCCGCATCGGCTGAGGCTTGTCGCGTTGCAGCGCAGCGACGTCAGCGGCCTGGACGCGGACGAGGTCAGCGGTGGCGGGCGGCACCCGCACGAAAATCGGCGGGCGGGTGCCCGGGAGGGGCTGCGGCTTGACGTCAAGGAGAAGCGCCAGCGTGGCGGTAGTCATGACGGTCAGGTCAGGGGCCATTGGAAAACCTCGAAGACGAAAGACGGTGGGTTCAGAATCGGTGCATAGGCTGAAAAACAACCTACATCAACGCGCTGGACTCCGCAAGGCCCATGGGTTATTATTCAACCCACCTGAGGAACCGCATGCCGGAGACCGTCCCCCCGCTCCTGACCCCCCTTTGCGTCGATTTCTCCACGATCTTCGGTCGTGTGGTCGGCGCGCTCCGGCAAGAGATTAAGAAGTCGCAGGCGGAATTTTCGAGGGACATCAAGTGGGATCGCGGCCTGCTCGCGCGGATAGAGTCCGGGCGCAATACCGCCGGCGTTGACAACATCTACGAGCTGGGCACGCAGTTCCGCGACGCGAACCTGATCCATCGTCGTGCCGACCTGTTCGAGATCGCCGACCGCGTCGCCGCCCGCGCGAGGGAAAGGGGCCTTCGAATCTGGGTTGGGAACTTACCTAAACCCGATGGGGAAGGACCGATCGAGGTCTTGACCCTCGACCGCATCGTCAGCCGGGTGGTCGACGACTGGCTCGATGAAATGCGGCAGCCAAATCAGTCCATTAAGGAGTAACCATGCCCAGAAACCGTGACGACAACGAAGACGACATCGAGGAGCACGACGACGACGAGCCCGATGACGACGACGACTCCGAAGACCCACCCGACGAAGAGACCATCTTCCAGAACATCGAAGCCGCCTTCCGCACCGAGCGCGCCCGCGTCCGGGCGTGCGACGACCTCCACGAGCTGCGCACGATCCGGTCTGAGTTTCAGGCGCTCTCGACGAGCCCTCGCGCCAACGCCGCCGCCCGACGGCGCATCAACGACCTCATCGAGATCCTCGACGACCGCGTGACCGACATCAAGGCGAAGCGCCTCCGCGATGGGCGCGATTGATGGACGCAATCGACCGCGGATACAACGAGGAGATGGGGTTCATCGTCCGTTGTTCGGACGTGAACGCGCTCCTCGACCGCATGGCTGGCTACCGTTCGGATAGCCAGGTCGCAGCGCGGCGCGGGCTGACCAAGCTCCGACAGCGGCTTGACGACCTGCTGGAGAACGCCGAAAATCGCATCGTCGAGCTGAAGGCGGCGAGCTTGCGTTCCACTCCCGCCCGGGCGAACCTCGGGATCTCTGGGGTGGTGGTCGCGCCCCCCGACCGGCGCCGCCCGGATGACGAGCTGCGCGCCATGCGGTCGGAGCTGGAGGCGAGCCGGGCACGCGAACGCCAGGCCGAGGCCGCTCGCGCGGCGGCCGAGGAGCGTGCGATCCGGCAGGAGCAGGAGGCGGCAGCGGAGAGGGCTGAGGCTGAGGCCCGTCGCGATGCGAGGATTGCGGAGCGTCGTCGCCTTGAAGCCGAGGCGATGGAGGCCGCACGCCGGCTCGCCGCGGACAAGGTGCGTCGTGATGCGGAGACGGCTGAGGTTGCCCGTCGTCAGGCGCTGGTTGCCGAGCGCGCGCGTCGCCAGTCCGAGGACGCGGAGCGGGCGTTGCGCGAGGCCGAAGCCGCGGAGCGGGCACGCCGGGCGGCGGCACGTCAGCGCGCCCTTGCCCAGACCCGCCGGGGTCAGGGGGAGCTGGCCCACGCGGAGGACCAGCGACGGCTGGCGGAGGAGCGTGTCGATCACGCCGAGCAACCAGCGCCTCTCGTCGACGAACAGCTCGACGCGCAGCAGGCTGGGCACAGCCCCGAAGACGAGGGCGCCGCGGAGGCCGAAGGAGACTCCTTGAGGTCTCGCGACCACACGGCGACCGCGTCCGCAGGTCCGGACACGTCGGCGGTTGAGCTCGGCCCGGTCGACGCCGCCGAGCCCGAGGCTCTGGACGGCTATGGCGAACGCCCTGGACCGCCGTCGATCACCACGCCGCCGCCGATCGCCCCGGCGCTGACCGCTGCCGCTCCCACCATCGGGGTCCGCGTCGCTCGTCCGGCCCCCGGCGCCGCCGACGAGACTGGTGCCGGGCTCGTCTCGCTGCGCTCTGATGCCGGGCTCACCCAGCGTGACGCAGCGTCCCGCTTTGGCGTCAGCGCCAGCACCATCGCGCGGGCCGAGCTGGCGCCGACCAAGCTGCTGGTCGGGAAGCTGCTCGCGGCTGTTCGACGCTTCCGCGCGGCATAGTATCTCCGAGGGAGGTGACCCTCGGCGCCGCCTCCAGCGCGCGCGACGTCGCCGGTGCCTGCGCCGGGACGTGGCCGTAGTGTCGCGCTCCTGCTCGACGACGAGCCACGTGAAGCGCCCTGCTGCGGAGCAGCTCCACGAAGCACGCTGAGCAGGCGTGGAGCGCTCCGCTTCGGACGGATGATCCGCGGGAGCAGCGCTGAATTCGCCCGAAGCGGAGCGTTTGCTCCGTTGCGTCTTGGGTCGTGAGCGGCCTCGTCGCCGATATGTGGAGCGCGACGCGGTCGGGGCGGAGCGGTGGCTGTCCTCCCTCGGCCGTCGTGTCACGACCGCACCCGGGCGACAGCTGCGGCGCCGCGGCAGTGGACAAATCGCGGCCGTCGAACTGCCTGCCGCCGCTCAACCCCGAGACCCGAAGGACTACGGAGCAGGTGCACAAAGGCGGACCCCCGTCCCGGGGCGAAGATCGGTAAGGGGAGGATCGTATTCCCGGGGTGCGGAGCGCTCAGCCCGCCTCCAGACGGTGTCAAGACCCGCGCGCCCGACGATCGGACGAATGGGCGACCGAGTTACCGCCTTCGGCATGCTCAAGTTCGATCTCGGCGCAAAGACCCTGTCCCCGCTGACCCGCTCCTCGATGGCAGAAAGCAACATCCTGGAACGTGGTGATTTGCAGCAGGCAATACGGGGATCGTGGGAGGCCTTTCGGAACGAGATGGGGATGCCGGAGCTGATCCTGTTGGGCGAGGAGATCCAGCCCTGCGCGGACTGCAAGGACAGGATCGACTTGCTCGCGTTGGACTCAGACGGCCACCTCGTGATCATAGAGCTGAAGCGGGGACGGGAGCGGCTGCAGCTGATGCAGGCGATCGCCTATGCCGGTATGGTCGCGCAATGGGACGCCCAGGAGCTTCGGCAGCGGGTCCCGATGGCGCGGGTCCCGCAGGCCGCGGACGTGGAGGACCTTCTCGCCTCCCCCGGAGGGGTCAAGTTCGGGGAGCCGCGCATCGTCCTTCTGGCAGAGCTCTACGACCCGGAGGTCATCATCGGCGCGCACTGGCTCAGCAGGTACGACGTGCCCATCACGGCCTACACCGCCAGTCTCTTGACTCTGGAGGGTAGCACCTTCCTCGCGGTCCAGCAGCGGTACCCGCTGCCTGAATTGAAGGACGTGTATGTCTCGCGGTCCAGGTCCGGCGACGTTGCCGAGGCCGAGACCGGATGGAAGGAGGTCCTACCTCAGCTCAAGCTGGCGTGGGCGGAGCACGCCATCACCTTGCTCTGCCGTCTGAAGGCCGGTGATCCGGTGCGTCGGCGGTTCGTCTCCCTGTTTTCCGACGGCCCCTTCGGCGGGGTGCAGATGAACATCGGGCAACACCACGTCAAGGTGTACACGTACAACCAGTCTGAGGAGCAGGCCGCAGGCCTTCGCGCAGCCCTCGGGTCGACTCCGTTTACGACGTGGGGCAGCGAGCAGACGGCCAACTCCGGCTACACGTTCGCGCTAAAGACGCAGTTCGAATTTGACCGATTCGTCGCCGCCGCATCCGCTCCCACCAAGCAGGCGCCGTAAGCCGTCGCACCGAACTCGGACGCCGCGAACCGGTGGTCACGCCGACGGCTCCGTCCTCTCCACCTTCCTCGCCTCCTCCACCCCCTCCACATGCGCCCGCACCAAAGCCAGCGCGTGCCGAAGCTGCACCGACGACAACGGCGCGAGCAGCGCCACGATGCGCTCGATCTCCGGCGTCGACGCCATGACGCCTTCCGACCCGAATCCGCTGAGAAACCCGTCGAGGTCCGTGCCCAGCGCCAAGGAGATCCGCTCCACCCAGTCGAACGTCGGCACCTGCGCGCCGCGCTCGAACCGACTGACCGTCTCAACGGCCACGCCGGACCCCAGCCGCTCGGCGAGCTTCGCCTGTGACAGCCCCGCCCGGAGCCGAAGCTCCCGGATCCGCTTCCCGACTCGCGTGCCGACGTTGGTTACCATGCCGCTCCGCCGAGAGGGTAGGCGGCTGGACCGGTCTCCGAACAGGACTTGGCGTGTCCTGCTTGCGACCATTTGACGGCGGATCTGATCTATACTCGCCTCATGCCCAACGCCCCACGCCGTGCCCGCTCGCCCACCCCCGCCAAGCCGAAGCCCACCGAGCCGCACCCGGGCGCGGCGGTGATCGACCCCGAGAAGGAGGCCCTCGCGCTCGCGCACATCACCGCAACGATCGAGCGGGTCGCGTCCGATCTGCGGGACGGCCGGTTGACGCTCGCGGACGTGGAGGCAGGTCGACTCGCGCCCGACCTCGCGCCAGCGCCCCCGCTGAACGCTCGGGCACGACGCTCCCTCGAAAAAGCCAGGGCGAAGGACCTCGCTGCCGAACGGGCGAGCAGGCTCCGCTCGATCCTCGCCCTCGCGTACGACGCCGGGCTCGCCGCCGGTCTGTCAACGCCCGAGGGCGTTGTGTGCGGCCGCGGCGACGTGATGAGCCCCGGGCAGACGGACTGGGTCTGCACGCCGTTGATTGAGAGCCCGTTCGGCCAGGACTTCGACCGACACCGGGCGTTTGTCCAGGCGGCGATGGCGGTCCTCGCCGAGCAGGGCGTCCCGGCGTGTGCTCGGCTCGAATTGGACTGAGGCGTCGCTGACATCGCGCGGCCGAAGCTGCGCTCGGCAGGATCCTCGGGCACGGCCTCTGGCCGCGGCAGGTGCCCGGGACCTCTCCCGGACGCTGCGGGCGTCGTCGCGGCTGGCAAGATCGTCGGCAGTTTGCGCCTCACCGGCGAACCCGTCTCTTATGCGGACGACCGCGCTCGCCGTCGGGAACCACTGCACGCGATCTCCCCGTGTTACCCTGCAAAAGCCGCGAACGGCCGCATACCCGAGGCCTTGATGATGCTCCTCTCTCTCGTCCTCGTCGCCACGACCGCGCACGCCACCACCGCGCCCGACTGCCCTCGCGCCTTCGACACCAGCGAGATCACCGACGCCGCCACGCTCGCCGAGACCGCGTTCACCAAGCTCGACGCCGCCGCCTTCGCCGCCGACCGGCACACGATGGAGTCCCGGCTCCGCTGCACCGCCGACATCTTGAGCCCCGCCGCCGACGCCCGCATCGAGCGCGTCGAGGCCCTCGGCGCGTTCCTGGACGGCCGCAACGCACAGGTACCGCAGGCGCTCGCCGGCCTTTTCTCCGCCGAGCCGGGCCACCAGATCGCGACCTCGCTGTTGCCCGACGGGCACCCGATCCGCGCGCTCATCACCCCCGCGATGCTGCTCCTGAAGGGCGACCCCGGCGTGACGATGCCTGTCCCCACCAGCGGCTGGATCGAGGTCGACGGCGAGCACGCGCTCGTCGCCCCGACGCAGCGGGCTGCCGTTCTCCAACAGATCGACGGCCAAGGCAAGGTTGTAGACACGCATTTTCGCTGGCCGAGCGACACCGACTTCAAGTGGGTTGTGCCTGTCGCCGCGTCGCTGAAGCCCGTGGCGACAGCTCCCACAGCGGTCCCGGTTTCCGTCGCGGCAGTCCCGCCGTCGCACGCCGACACCCAAGCCGCGCTGACCCGGCCCGCACCGAGCCCCTGGGTCCATCGCGCGCCGTTGCTCGGGGCTGCGGTCGCCTCGCTCGCGACGTCGGGCGTGTTGTTCGCCATGGCGTCGCACGACTACGCCGTGTTCGATGCCTCCGCGGTCCTCGGGCCGGACGCGACGGACCAGCAGCGCTCCGACTACCGGACCCAGCTCGAAGGCATGAAAGCCAAGGCGAACCCGGAGACCTACGCGTCGTGGGCCGCGGGCGGGGTCGGGGTCGCGTTTGGCGTGGTGGCGGCGGTGACCTGGTGAGACTCGGCTGGGTGGGTGGGGTGGTCGCCTGCGCGTTGGCGGGGTGTACGCTGATCACGGAGAAGGCGATTGGGGTGAAGGTGGGGGTGGGAGGGGCGTCCATCGACACGGGGGCCGACACCGACTTGCCCGGGGATTCCGCTTCGAATGCGGATACTGGCGGAGACACGGGCCCTGACAGCGGTTCAGACACGGACACCGACGCGCCTGTGACCTACACAGGCGAGGCCGCCGGGGATGTGGCTGGGTGCGCGGTGGCTGGCGCCGGAGATGTGAACGGCGACGGCTACGACGACGTGCTCGTGGGAGCGTTCCGGAACGACGACGGCGGCCTCGACGCCGGGGCCGCGTACGTCGTACTGGGGACTGCCCACCCAGCCGACGCGGGCCTGTCCGCGAGCGTGGAATACTACGGGGTCGCGGCCGGGGATGCAGCGGGCATCTCCGTCGCAGGAGCGGGGGACGTGAACGGCGACGGCTACGACGACATGCTCGTCGGCGGCTACACAGTCAACGCCTACCTCGTGCTCGGGAGCGCCACCCCGGCGTCGTCGAGCCTCTCGGACGCCGTACCGCTCGCGACTCACGGCCAAGCGGCCGCCGTGGCCCCCGCGGGTGATGTCAACGGTGACGGATTCTACGATATGCTGGTCGCCGGGGGCTCCGACGCCTACCTCGTGCTCGGGAGTGCGTCCCCGACCTCCGAGAGTCTCTCCGACGGCATCACGTACTCGGGCGCGGCCTCAAGTGTTGCCGATGCCGGGGACGTCGACGGCGACGGCGTCCTTGACGCATGGATCGGGAACGCTGCGAACAGCGACGCCGCCTCCTCCGCAGGAGCGGCCTTCCTCGTGCTCGGGAGCAGCAGCCCCGCGTCGTCCAGCCTGTCATCCGCGGTGGAGTACCGAGGCGAGGCCGCTAACGACGAAGCCGGCTACGCGGTCTCGGGCGCTGGAGACGCGAACGGGGACGGCTACGCGGACATGCTCGTGGGCGCGATCTGGAACGATGATGCCGGAGACGACGCCGGGGCCGCCTATCTCGTGCTCGGGGGCGCCTCACCGGCATCGTCGGGCCTCTCCTCCGCGGTGCGGTATACGGGGGCTGCGGGGAGTTGGGCGGGCTATTCGATCTCGCCCACCGGGGACATGGACGGGGACGGCTTCGACGACGCCCTCGTAAGCGCTGCGCAATCGGAAGGCGGCGGGATCGCTGGGGCCTGGCTCGTGCCCGGCAACGCAGCGCCGGCCTCGGCGAGCCTCGCCGACACGCCGCTGGTGTACTCTGGCGCTTCCAACGCCGTTTCCGCGGCCGGGGACGTGAACAAGGATGGACGCCCCGACGCCGTCGTCGGCAACGGCTACGACGGGGCGGGGGTGTACCTCATCCTCGGGATCGGCCTCTGACGTGCTGCTCCTCCTCCTCACCGCCTGCACCATCATCACCGATCACGCCATCGACGGGAAGCTCGGCGTCGCCGGAGACTCCGGCCTCCGGGCCTGCAACGACCCGAACGACCAGGATTGTGATGGATACGCTGTCGCAACCGGTGACTGCGACGACACCGACCCGGCCGTAAACCCCGGCGCGACCGAGGTTTGCCGTAATGCCCTGGACGACAATTGCGACGCTTCGGCCGACGGCTGCGCGCTCGGCGACATCACGTTGGACAGCGCGGATGCGGGGTTTTCTGGAGCCGCGACCTACGACTACGCAGGCGAGTCCGTCACCATCGCCGGCGACGTGAACGGCGACGGCTTCGACGACATGGTCGTCGGGGCCGACCAGAACAACACGGGCCCCGGCGAGGCGTACCTGGTCCTGGGTGGTGCGAGTCCCGCTTCGGAGGGGCTGTCGGCCGCGTTGGTCTACCCCGGCAACGAGGGGTCGGGCGCGGGAGACATCGCCGGGCAGGTGGTGGCGGGCGCGGGCGATTTCAACGGGGATGGCTACGACGATTTCCTCGTCGGGGACTCGCAGAACGACCGCGCGGGCGAGGATGCTGGCCTGGTCTACCTCGTGTTCGGCAGCGCCGGGCCGACAGGCGGAGAGCTCAGCGGAGCCAGTGCGTTCACCGGTGAGGCAGCGCTGGACTACGCGGGACGGAAGGTTTCCGGCGCTGGCGACGTGAACGGCGACGGGTTCGGCGATTTTCTTGTGGGGGCGTACTGCAACGGCGACGCGGGTTCCCAGGCGGGGATGGCGTACTTGGTACTGGGAAGCGGCTCTTCCGACCCCTCCGAGGGCCTGTACAGCGCCATCAAGTACGCCGGCGAAGCGCCGGGCGACCGGGTCGAACCAGTCGCCGGAGGCGGGGATGCCGACGGGGACGGGCTGGACGACATGCTGATCTCGGCGCCATACGCGCCCGCCCCCGACGAGACGGGCATCGTCTACCTCGTCCTCGGATCGGCCGGACCCGCTTCGGAGTCGCTCTCGGCTGCCGACGCCATTTTCACCGATGACGCGTCCAACGAGTACAACGGCGTTGGTCAGGCGTTGGCGATGGGCGGCGACGTCGACGGCGACGGCTACGCCGACATGCTCGTTGGTGCCCCGCGAGATCCAGACGGAGGGATGGGCGCAGGTGCCGTCATGCTGTTCCGGGGGTCGGCCGTGCCGGCGTCCGACCGCTTTTCAACCGCGGATGCAATACTGACGGGGGAATTGCCAAATGCCGGTGCTGGCTCATCCGTCGCAGCCCTCGGCGACATCGACAACGATGGCTTCGACGACTTCGCCATCGGCGCCCCTGGCACGATCATCGACCAGGCCACCGTGGGAGCGGCCTACGTCGTCCGCGGATCGGCCGCGCCCGCATCCGGCTCCCTCGGCGACGCGGACGCGCGCATCGCCGGTGTCGCGACCTCGGAGGCGCACGTCTGGACGGTCGGCGGCGGCGGGGACGTGAACGGCGACGGGTACGACGATGTCCTCATCGGCGCGATGGGATCCCCGTCCTATGCTGGTGCGGCCTACCTGATCCTCGGCACGGGGATCTGACGTGCTCCTCCTCCTCACCGCCTGCACGCTCATCACGGATCACGCCATCGACGTGAAGGTCGGCGTTTCGGGCGCCGACTCGGTGCCCTTCGACACGTCAACGAACGGGGACACCGGCTACCATACGGGCGACGACACGGGCGCTCCCGGCGACACGGGCAGCGGTGTCATCGACGGAGACGGCGACGGCTACACGGTCGGCGAAGGCGACTGTGACGACTCCAACCCGGAGGTTCATCCCGGCGGAACGGAGATCTGCGGCGACGGGCTGGACGACGACTGTGACGGCTCGGCCGACCAATGCGAGCTGACCAGCCGCAGCTTGAGCGCCGCCGACGCCGAGTTTGACGGCCAGGCAGCCGACGACGAGGCTGGGTACGCGCTCTCGGGCGCGGGCGACGTAAACGGGGACGGGTTGGCCGACATCCTCGTCGGCGCCTACGGGAACGGCTCGCGGAAGGGTGCGACGTACCTCGTGTTTGGGTCATCGTTGCCCGTGTCCGGGGCCCTCGCCAGCGCGAACGCCGTCTTTGTCGGAATTTCAGCGGGAGATGAATCCGGCGCTTCGGTCGCCGGGGTTGGCGATGTGGACGGCGACGGCTACGACGACATGCTTGTCGGAGCACCCGGCACCGCCGAGAACGCCGGGGCGGCCTACTTCCTGCGCGGATCGGCCGCACCGCCCTCGTGCACGCTCGCGAGCGCCGGAGCGGTGTTTACGGGTGAAACCGGCGACGACGCCGGCTATTTCGTCGCCTCTGCGGGCGACGTCAACGGTGACAGCACGCCAGACCTGCTCGTCGGCGCTCTCCGACCCGGGACGACATCGGCCGGGTCGGCCTACGTCATCTTCGGCGGCGGCGAGCCGGCGTCGGCACCACTCTCGTCCGCAGACGCCGTGTTCTCCGGCGAGCATTCGAACGACGGCGTCGGGTCGGCGCTCGCGTCGGCCGGGGATGTCGACGGGGACGGATTCGACGACGTCGTCGTCGGCGCGTACGGCGCTGGTAGCGACATGGCAGGTGCCGCCTACATTTTGCTCGGCGGGAGCAGCGTCCTGTCCGGGTCGCTGAACCTCGCGGACGCCGT
Source organism: uncultured Pseudomonadota bacterium (assembly GCA_903844155.1). Lineage (GTDB taxonomy): Bacteria > Myxococcota_A > UBA796 > UBA796 > SXON01 > CAIUMM01. The sequence goes on from CAIMSU010000199.1 coordinate 30,377, forward strand.
CTACGCTGGTGCGCCGGAAGACGAGGCGGGACGTGGGGTGTCCTCGGCGGGCGACTACAACGGCGACGGCTACGCCGACGTCATCATCGGCGCATACAACAACGGCGACGCCGCGAGCGCGGCCGGGGCTGTGTTCCTTGTCCTCGGCGGGCCGCGCCCCCTCTCAGAACCGCTGACGGACGCCGACGCCGAGTGGACTGGCGTCGATGCGAACGACGAGGCCGGCACCGCCGTGTCCAGCGCCGGGGACGTGGATGGGGACGGCTTCGACGACGTACTCGTTGGGGCGCCACACAACGGCGACGGCGGAGACGCCGCGGGTGCCGCCTACCTGATCCTTGGGTCGGCAACCCCGGCCTCGGGTTCCCTCGCGCACGCCCAAGCAGAATTCAGGGGGCCTGAAGCCGGTGATTTTGCGGGAGCCGCGGTCGCTGGTGCCGGCGATACGAACGGTGATGGCGCGCCGGACCTCCTGGTTGGGGCGTTCGGAGTGCGGAGCTCGGCTGGTTCGGCGTATTTGATCCTGGGAATGGGCCTCTGACGTGCTGATCCTCTCGCTCGCCGCCTGCACCCTCATCACCGAGCATGCCATCGCCGTGAAGGTCGGAGTGGGCCGGACGGACTCTGGCACCGGGGACTCCACCCTGAGCGCGGACAGCGGGCCGCCTGGAGACACGGGCGCTGACACCGCGGCGGACTCCGGTGCTGACACAGCCTCTGCCGACGCCGACGGGGACGGCTACACCATCGCGCAGGGCGATTGTGACGACGCCGACCCGGCGGTAAACCCAGGCGCGGCCGAAGACTGCGCGACACCGGCGGACGACAACTGTGACGGCAGCACCAACGACCCCAACGCTACGGGCTGCACCATGCTGTACGCCGACGCAGATGGCGATCACTACGGCGGCACTGACAGCGCGTGCCTGTGCACAATCACCGCCACCTACAGCGTCACCATCGGTGGGGACTGTGACGACGCCAACTCAGCAGTCAACCCCAGCGCGGTCGAGATCTGTGAGAACTTTGTCGACGACAACTGTGACGGGTCGGCGGGGGCGTGCGCGTTGGGGGGTACCGAATTGTCAGGTGCCGACGCGGAGTATACCGGGGAGGCTGCTGGGGATTACGCCGGGTATGGTCTCGCCGCGGTCGGGGACGTGAACGGGGATGGGTACGATGACTTCGTGGTGGGGGCGGATGGTGTCGGCAACGCGACCACGACGGCCGGCGCCGCGTACCTGATCCTCGGAGGCCCGGTGCCGCTCTCCGCGTCGCTTTCGACCGCCGATGCGAAGTACGTCGGGGAAGCCGTCGATGACAACGCGGGCTACTATGCTGCGGGCGCTGGCGACGTGAACGGGGACGGCTACGCGGACTTCCTGGTCGGGTCCATCGGGAACAAGGACGGCGGCGGGACGTATACCGGTTCGGCCTATCTGATCCTTGGGTCCGCCCACCCTCGCGGCGGGTCACTGTCTGGGGCCGTCGAGTTTGTTGGTGAGGTTGCGGATGACATGGCGGGGCCGGTCGCGGGCGCTGGCGACGTGGATGGGGACGGCTTCGCCGACTTCCTGGTCGGCGCATCGGGCAGCCAAGCCGACGGTTATCAGAGCGGCCGCGCGTACCTGATTCTGGGCTCCGCGCGCCCTCGTACCGAGGGTTTGGGCGGGGCGGACACGATCCTTTCCGGGGGCGAAGGCTACCTCGCGGGCGACGCAATCGCGGGAGGCGGTGACGTGGACGGTGACGGCGCCGACGACTTCTTGGTGGGCGCGCGGAGAGCGGGCGACTCTGGGGCGGCGTACCTGGTACTCGGTGGCGCCCTCCCGGACTCGCTCGCACTCGCCACCGACGCGGTGGCGTACAACGGGGCCGAGGGTTCCGACGATGCCGGCGGCGCGGTAGCGATTGCGGGGGACGTCAACGGTGACGGCTACGCGGACATCGCTGTGGGGGCGTACAATGCGCCCGCCGGCGCGTCCACGGGCATTGCCTATCTCGTACTCGGCAGCGCCGGCCCCGCGTCTCGGTCACTTTCTCTCGCGGACGCTGAGTTCGACGGGGGGACGGCTCGCGGGTACGGTTACGTGGGTCGTTACCTGAGTGGGGCGGGCGACCTCGACGGCGACGGCTTCGACGACATTCTCATCGGTGGCGCGAACTCGGCCGCTTACCTGGTCCGAGGGGGCACGTCTGTCGCCGGCACGGCCGACACGGATGACGGGAGCCTCACCCGCTGCCTGGGGTCGGCTGGGACCGACGGGGAGGTGATCACAGTCGGCGGTCCCGCCGACGTCGACGGCGACGGGTTCGATGACCTCCTCGTCGGTGCGCCCGACAACGCGGAAGTCGGGACTGACGCCGGTGCCGCCTACCTGATCCTCGGGACCGGGTGGTGAAATGTTGATCCTGTCGCTCGCCGCCTGCACCCTCATAACCGAGCACGCGATTGCGGTGAAGGTCGGGATGGGTTCGGCTTTGGACTCTGCGGGTTTCGACAGCGGCGGGGACACCAGCTTGAGCGGGGACAGCAGCCGGGACAGCGTCGCCGACAGTGGCTCAGATGCGGACACGGACACGGATTCCGACAGCGACACGGACACGGACACGGACACGGACACGGACTCCGGCTTCGCTCCTGCCCCCACCGACTACACTGCGACGAACGGGTCTCAGATGATCGGCGTGCCCGCGGGGAGCTTCGAGATGGGCTGCAAGACGGGTAGGGACGACCTCGACACCGTTTGTGCCACCGAGGAGAACCTCCACAACGTTTCGCTGACCCGGTCCTTGTGGATCGGCGAGACCGAGATCACCCGAGCGGAGTGGGACGCCGACACGGTCGACCACGCTGGTTGGGGGTACTACGCCGATGCGTGCTCGCCCACCGGGAGTTGCCCCGCGAATATGCTCTCATGGCAAGACGCCGCGAAGTACGCAAACTGGCTCTCGGAGCAGGAGGGGCTTGAGGACTGTTACGCCGTCGACGGCTTGGCCGCGGTGGACGAGGCCGACCCCTCCGACTGCAGGGGGTACCGCATGCCGACGGAGGCGGAGTGGGAATACGCGGCGCGGGGGGCTACGGACGATGAATACTCGGGTAGCGACGTGGTCGGGGACGTGGCTTGGTACGCAGGGTCGAGTAGCCACGTGGTGAGCACCAAGGTGCCAAATGCGTGGACCCTGTACGACCTGAGCGGGAACGAGGGCGAGTGGGGGAGCGACGCTTGGGACGGGATGACGGCCTACCCAGGTGACGCGACCAACCCCGTCGGGACGGGGGGCTCCGGACGCGTGGTCCGCGGCGGCTGTTGGGGCGACGGCGCGTTGAACGAGCGCGTCGCGTACCGGGACGACCGCCCAACGACATACCAAAGCAACTGCATCGGCCTCCGCCTCGCCCGAACCGCCCCATGACCCCTCCCGCCCCCACCACCAGCACCCGCTACCAGATCACCCGCGTGATCGGCGAAGGCGCGTTCGGTGCGGTCTACGAGGCGAATCGCGTCGGCGAGGGGCTCTCCCGCCGCGTCGCGATGAAGCTCCTGCACGCGACGCACACGGGCAAGGTCGGCATCGAGCAACGGCTGCGCGACGAAGCCCGGATGCTCTCTCTCATCCACCACCGCGCCATCGTGCGCGTCGACGACCTGATCCAGCTCGACGGCGCGTGGTGCGTCGTCATGGAGTACGTCGACGGGCTCGACATCGCCGGGCTGCTCGACGTCGGCCCGCTCCCGCCGCGAGCAGCTCTCGAAGTCGCGGCCGAGGTCGCCAACGCGCTGCACGCCGCCTACGCCCAGACGGGCTCGGATGGCCAGCCGCTTCGCCTGGTCCACCGCGACATCAAGCCCGCCAACATCCGGATCACGCCGCAGGGCGAGGTGAAGCTGCTGGACTTCGGCATCGCGCGCGCCGAGTTCCAGACCCGCGAGGCCGCCACGATCAACGCCGGCTTCGGGACCATCATCTACATGGCACCCGAACGCTTTCGCGGCGAGGACACGACCGCGGGCGACGTCTACGCGCTCGGCGTCACCTTGTTCGAGATGCTCACCGCAGAGGTGCCCGGCGAGAGCGCGGCCGACGCCGACCGGCACCCACCGGGCAAGCGCTTCAAGAAACAGTGGGCGTGGATCCAGGAGTTGAGCCCCAACCTGCTCAGCTTGATCCTCGAAATGCTGGCGGACGAGGTTGAGGATCGCCCCAGCGCGAAGGATTGCGCACGTCGCCTCGGACGGCTCCTACAGACTCTCCCGGGCGAGGCCTTGGACGATTGGGCGCCGGTGCATGTCCCGGCCGCCGCAGCCAAGCCGCAGGAGTCGTCCCGAGGGCCTGCGATCAACCAGCGAAAGTCGCCCAGCCAGGGCACGAGCATGCGAGTCGGGATGACGGTCGGAGGCGGCACGATTGCGCCCGCGGCCTCCCGCTCCTCGTTGACCATGTCGCTCACCACGGAGCCAGATGCCCCTCGGCTGACGCCCGCGGCGCCCCTGGTCGCACGGACCCGTCCGCCGACGCAGGCGCGGCCCGGTGCGCTGGTCGTCGTGCTCGTCGGGCTGCTCGCCGTCGCGCTGTTCCTGTTCGTCGTCACCGGGGCCATCGGCGTGTGGGCGCACTACGCGGGCGGCGACCCGTCGGTGGCCGCGACTCCGGAGTCGGCCACGAACGCTGGGATCCCCGCACCTGCGTCCGCGTTGCCGGGTTCTCGACCTGCTACCCTCGCCGCGACAGCGCCCGCGGCGACGGCTCCGACCGCCGCGTCCTCGTCGACCCCCGGTGTCTCACCGTCGTCGTCGCCGGGTTCGCCTCAGCACGCCACCCGTTCCTCGACGCCGTCGACGACGGGCCGGGCGCCAACAGAACCGTCGATGTCGCCAGCTCGGCCGCCGAGCGCGGGCACAGCCGCCGCGAAGCCTGTCGCCGCGGCCCAGCCCATGCCCGCCGCCGTTGTGCCCTCAACACCACCAGCCCCGGCGCGACTTACGGGTGCGATCGTTTTCGCCGGGGACCCCGTCCCCTTCGCCATCGCTGGCGCGCCGTCACCGCGAGCTGCGCCCCCCGGCACGTACTCGGCCAGCGTCACGTTCCCGAACGGTGTCGTCACCGTCTCCGGCATCGTCGTGCAGGCCGGCCGAACCACTCGCGTGAAGTGTGCGGCGCAGTTTGCGTCGTGCTCGGTCGCGGCGCCCGAGTAGGCAAGCGTGAAGGCTCGCCGTCGTCCCGAGCACCGCGTCGCCGTCTCGGTCTGGTAGACTCAGCCGGTGCCACCTCGCCTTCGACGACCGCAAGCCCCCCGCGCGCCAAAATCCTTGGCGTTCGTGTCGCTGCTGTTCGCGCTCGCAGCTTGCTCCGGCCACTCTTCTGAGCCGGCGGCGAAACGTACGACGCGGCGGTCACGGGCAACCCGGACGCAGACACGGTCTGGCGCGTCATGGGGCGCGTGCGCGCTGGGCCGCATTGCCGAGCGGCCCGCTGCCGCGCGCCGGAGCTGACGGCGACGGGGACGGCAAGGTCGACTTCCTGCGCGTGCGGACATGCGCGGGATGTACGAGCAACCACGTGATTTGGAGGGGGAGGTAGGAGATGCCGCGGGGGTTCTCGCGGCGACCCCGGGCCTGCCGCCAGGCGGGCGTCCGCCCACAAGCGGTCATCCGAGCACACGGGCGTGGACCGTGCGGACACGGCGTCCGGCGAGCCGGTGTCTGGCCCGCCGAGGCGAACACGGCTAACGCCAGTCATCGAGGACGCATCGCCCCGCTCGCAACGGGGCGGTGAGCGACGCGAGGTCCGTGATATCGGGAAGGCGAATCCAAAGGCGATCCTGCGCTCCGAGCTTGGTTTCGTAGTGTAGGAGCTCACGCCACTCCACGCGATTCGGACAATGGAAGCCCAACCAGCGGCCCTGAGGCGCCCGGCCCTCTATGGCGCCGCTGAGCGCCCCCTCAGGCTGGAAGGAGCGGAAGCGTTCCCGGTTGTGCGGCTCGATTCGCCATCCGCCGAAATGGCCCTCGATGATCGCTTCGATCGGGGCGTAGAACGCCTCGTCGGGCGGAATCGGCCCGACGGCGGGAGGTCGACCCCCAGATCCGGCCTTATCAGCTCTCTTCGCCATCTCAGCTCCTTTCGTTCCGTTCGACTCTACCACGCCCGTCGTGACCGCTCCTTGAGCCGGCAATACCTCCCACACATGAAAGTCGAAGTCGCACGCCCAATCCGCGCCGCCCCCGCTCGCCAACCGTAGAGCTTCGACCTGCCGAAGTCGCATGCTCGTCTCCGGGAAGTGGTTCACCGCTTTGCCGGAGCCGGTCGCAAACGCGGGAACGCGAACGTCCGCGACAGGTGGTGCGTCAGGCGCGAGGAGATCCTGCAGGAAGCGTTGACCCGCCTGGTTCGCCCCGGCGTCGGTCGAGAGGAACCCGCCCGATTCGCCACTTTTTCGCCAGCGCCTCCGCCCGTGTTGGGGGTGGACGTCGACCTGCGTAAGGCTCACGAAGTACGCGCCCACTCCATCGCTCGCGCGCGCCCGCTGCTTCACGAAGTCGCGAAGGTGGTGCGCCGTGCCGTCCTTGCTTGCGCTACGCAGCGCGTCGTTGGACGCCGGATGGTGCTTCAACGTCGCATGCCAGAGCTTCAGCTCCAGCAGGTACTTCTTGTGGCCGGCGCCCACCGGCCGGATGTGGACATCGACCTTATCCGCCTCTGGGCAGTAGAACTTCGGATCCGCGTAGCCCGGGTCGGCGCTCAGCAGGGCCTCCCGCAAGCACGACCGGATGTCCTCCTCGCGCAGCAGGTGCGCCGGCAGGCGCCCGACGACGGCCTCCAGGTTGGATAGGAACAAGGGCCAGAACCGTTCGTTCTCAATCATGCTGCAGCCTCCTCTGGGGTGTATCCGATCATCGGCTCGACATTGTCTAAAAATCGTCCTCAAAACTGCCTCCCCTCCACCGCCCCCTTCGCCTCCCCCAACCCCACCCGGCGGTTCCCGGCCCACAGGTGCAGCACCGCCAGCTCGCTCCCACGGACGGCCACCACGACACCATCCTCACGCAACGCGCACGCGCGCCACTGCCCCTCGCTATGCCAGGCCGCACGCGCGCCGGCCCCCTGCTGCAGTGTCACCGTCTCCCCTCCGCGCAGGGCCCAGCCGGCTCGCTGGCGGACGTCAGGCGATTCGAATCCCGGATGCAGCGGTCTGGCTTCGTCGGGGGTCAAGCGCTTGATCACATTGCCATTCTGCAGATGCCAGAGGACGCCACCGGGCCAGCCGGCCTGCATGCTCCACGCGAGCACCCGGCCCTCGTCCAGCTCGACGGCGCCCATGACCGGTCCTGCGAGCCGCAGCGTCCGCAGCAGCCACCCGTTCCAACCCCACACGCGGGCGGTGCCATCGAGGCTCCAGGTGAGGACGCCGGAGCCGTCCTTCAGCGGGCGTGCGCCGACGACGGGTGCTTCGTGGCCGAGGAAGCTCAGGCTGCCGACCTCTGTGAGCGGATCGCAGAGCGCCATTTCGCCCACTCCGTAGCCGACAATCACCCGCCGACCGGGCATCGCGCGAAGGAGGCCGATTCGGCTGTCAAACTGCCGCTCGCCGACGAGTTCGCCGCTGACCGGCTCCCAGACCCGCAGCCAGCGATCCGGTCCTCCGGAGATCACATGCTCGCCGACCACGCACGCCTCGGCGACGGGGCCAAAGTGCGCCCGAATGACGCGGACAACCGCGCCGGTCTGCAGGTCCCAGGTCCGCAGCGTCCCGTCGCCCGCGACGGAGACCGCGAGATCGCCGACGAGCACGGCGCCCTGAATGTCGACGCTGTGCCCGGTTGGCGCAGCGGGATCGGTGCCGTCGCACTCGTTGGGGGCGTGAACGGTCTCGCGGAAGAGGAAAGTCTCGCGGTCGTCCGGCGGAGGGGCGTTGCGGAGGTCGAGGAGGACGACGCGGCCGTCGAGGGTCCAGGCGACGGCGTGGTTGTCGTCGACGAGCCGCCCGTCGACGTACTCGTATGGTCCGGCGACAACCGAGCGGACCCCGCCGGTGATGACGTGGCGGACCCGGAGGTGTCCACCGTCGCAGCAGAGTCTCCACCGTTCGGGCCTGGGGCCGGCGCGTCCCCGTTTCTCGCGCACACCCGGCGGCGCGACAGGCCGACCATCAAAGTCAAAGCGACGTTTTTCGCCGTCCTCATACAAGCAGACGACGCGGTTGCCCTCCAGCCAGATGCCCCTGCAGCCTCCTCGGATCGGCCCGAGCGTCGCCCGCCACGACCAATCCGGATGCAGGACCTCGACGCCGAGGTCGCTGTGGACGACGATGCCACCATCCGCGAGCGGCAGCACGTCCTCCACAACTGCAGGTTCTCCGCGGGTAGTCTGCTCCCGCACCGCGACCACGTGGTCGAGTGGGACGGGCCCGACGCGACGCAACCAGAGCCAGTCGGGCCCGCCGGTCGCCAGCCAGGCCTCGGCAGCGTCCGCGAGCGCGCCACCTCGCTGCAGCGCCGCTGAGAGCAGGACGTGGGCCGGGCTTTCGCCTGCAAACGGAGGACGGTGCAGGCGAGCGAGGCGGTGCGCGACGCGACGGGTGAACGCCGGGTCTGCCGGGAGTTCGAGCGCGACGACGGCGTCAAACCGCCGGAGGGCGGTTCGGGCCTCCTCGCGGAGATGCGAGTCGGAGTCGTTGAGGACGCCGCGGAGCGCGGGAAGGACTGATGAATCCCCGAGATTCCCGAGCGCGCGGGCGATCCCCGGACGCGAGCGTGCCCGCGGGTCGAGCAGCCGGGTGACGAGGTCGGCGACGACAGTCCGGTCCCCACGCGTCGCCAGTACCGTCAGGGCAGCCGCGCGCACGCGGCGGTCAGCGTCATCGACGCGCGCGTGCAGTCGGGCGGTGATGCCGTCGCCCTTCGCGGTCGCCAGCGCATTCGTCGCCGCGATCCGGCGTAACGGGTCGGCGTCGTCGAGCCAGACCAGGCTCGCGCTCACGGCTCGCGGCGGGGTGGCGATGGGCGCGTCGTCGCGGGTGAGCATGAGCAGGGGACGCATCAGGCCACCTCCAGCGCGGCGAGCCCGCGACCGTCGACCGTCCGCAGTCCAGACTCCACGGCCTCGAAGGCGTCGAAGAGGTCGGTGCAGGGGTCGGGGCGGTGGTCCGGCAGGAGGCCGAGCGGGTGGTTGGCGAGCACCTCCTCGTCCATCGCCGCACGCATCAGCAGCAGGTCGCGCCGGTCCATCACCCGCTTCGTCGCCTCGGCGACCCGCCGGGACTGGTCGGGCGGCAACGTGCCGTAGGCGTCGCGGACGCGCAGCTGGTCCAGCCACACGGCGACGTGATCGTAGGCGTCGAGCGCGTCGGCGAGCTGCCGGATGTACCGGCAACGGGGATCGGCGGAGATGCCGCCTTCGTCCTCAGCGGCGCCGTTCGCGACCCGCAGCAGCCAGCACCCTGCAGCGGCCGGCACCGCGAGGACGATCGCAGCCAGCAGCGCGCTGGCGATGCACGCGACGACCCCGCACGCGAGCGCCACGCCGACCGGGCCGTCGAGCACGCCGAGGCCCACGACCGTCGCCCCCAGCGCCAGCGCAACGACGACAGCGCCGAGCCCGAGCATCGCCCCGGCCGCGGGAATCGCGAGCACCAGCATCCCGGCGAGGAGCACAGCGTCCGCCAGAAACGCCGCGAATGCTTCTGCGTAGGCAAGTGCTGCCATGAGGCGCCGTTCGGCGAGGGCGTGGTCGTCTGCCGGCAGGAACCGCAGGTCGGCGATGGCCGCTCGCAGCGCTGGGCCAATGTGATCGTGGATCCGGAGGGTGAGGACGACGGGGCGATTGGGTGCCTTCATGGGACTCCTAGTCAGGGGGTGGCGTTGGTGGTCGGGGTGGTACCCAGCACCAAAATTTCTTGCACGAAGGTGGCGAAGAAAGTTTGAACGTCCGTTCAGCGAGATGCCGGGACCGTCGAATATCCAGGGGCGTGGCTGCGAATCGTCGGCGTCGGCCGCCGCCGCACACCGCGACTGGGGGAAGCCCAGACGCACGGGCGGGTCCGGGGCCGCCGTGTCCTGAGCCGGGTCTGACCTGGGCCGCTACGGGCAGCCGCAAGGGGCGATGGCGGCGAGACGCTTGGAGAGAAAGGCCGGTTGGTTGAGCTCCCACGGCAGCATGCCCTTCACTGCGCCTTGATGCGCGTCGGCGAGCCGGAACACATCGGTTCGGTTGTCCGCACCGTGAGCGTTACTCTCGCCACCATGACGCTTTCCCCAAACCCGCTGTCGAAGTCGCGATATCTCGCGGGCCTGCAGTGTACGAAGCGGCTGTATTGGGAAGTGCATCGGCGCGATCTGCTGCCGCCCGGGCAGATCGCGTCCGGCGTGCAGGCACTCCTCGACGTGGGGACGGAGGTCGGGCGGCTCGCGCGCACCCGACATCCGCGCGGCGTACTGATCGAGCACGACCACCTCCATCACGACGACGCCGTGGAGGCGACCAGGAACGCGATGGCAGATCCGACCGCGCGGGCGATCTTCGAAGCCGCCTTCACACACGGTGGGGTGAAGATCCGGGCGGACATCCTGATTCGGCGACAAGACGACCTTTGGGACCTCCAAGAGGTCAAGGCCAGCCTGAGCGCGAAGGCGGTGCACCTCGCCGACCTGGCCATCCAGGTGCACGTCCTCCGAGGCTCCGGGGTAAAGCTCCGTCGGATTGGCATACTTCACCTCAACCGTGAGTATGTGCGGGGCCCCGCCGGTCTCGACCTGCGCGGGGTCTACCAATTCACGCCCCTCGGTCTGGCGATTTCCGTGGAGCTGGTGGAGGCCAAGTTGATGCTGCCGGAATTCCACCGAATGCTCAAAGCCAGCGACCCACCCGCGGTTGTCGCAGGTGACCACTGCCACACCCCCTACGAGTGCCCGTTTTTCTACCTTTGCGGTCCACCGCAGGCACCCCTCGACCCGGGCGGCGGCGGCGTCGCCTCGGGGATGTCGGATGCGGGCATCGAGCCTGCTCAGTCGGTGCCTGTGGACGTGCGGATGTCCGCTTTGCAGCGACGCATGGCTGCTGCCGTCGCGGACGGCCGCGAGTATGTCGGGCCCGGCCTTCGGGCCTCGCTTGTCCCCGTCGGCTCCCCGATCAGCTTCCTTGATTTCGAGGCATTTCAGCCAGCGATCCCTCGGTACGTCGGCACCGGCCCATACACCCCGCTGCCCACCCAGTGGAGCCTTCATCGCCGCTCGCACGACGGCGGGCTGGGGCACGCAGAGTTCCTCCACGATGCGGACACCGACCCTCGCCCAGCGTTTGCCGACTCGCTGCTGGCCGCGCTCGAGCGCGACGAGGGCGTGATCGTCGTGTTTTCCCCGTTCGAGGGCACCGTGATCAAGAGGCTTGCCGCGCATTTTCCGGTCCTTCAGGACCGCCTGATGGCGCTACTGCCCCGCTTGGTCGATCTCCTTCAGGTACTCCGAAAGGACTACTACCACCCTGATTTTGGAGGTTCGTTCTCCCTCAAGAGCGTGCTCCCGGTTCTAGTCCCCGACCTCGCGTACGCCGACCTTGCCGTTCAGGACGGACTCGCCGCCGCTGCCGCGTACGCGAGGATGATCGACGCGCCGACGACGCCCGTCGAGCGGGCGACGATTCGGGAGTCGCTCCTTCGGTATTGCGAGCGCGACACGCTCGCCCTGGTCAGGGTTCGAGAGGCGCTGCTCGCGAAATGCGGTGGGGCCGGGTTGTGGGGGCCGCCTTTCACCCCGGCATGATCATCGTGAACGCCACCGCAGCCACGACGTGCGGGTTCCAGTACCCGTGGCTCTGGTCCCCGCGGTACACGACGGCATCACCGACCTCCAGCACCTAGCGATGCGACTCGGTGGTCAGCGCGATGATGCCGGCGGCCCGGCTGATGGGTGAGGGGGCTGGCCTGTTCGTCAGGCTGGCCGGCAAGGCGGCCCCGCCGGAGGGAGACGGGGGAGGTTCTGCCGGCCATCTCCCGGGTCGTCGAGAAACCATAGGTGGAAAGCTGGCTAAGCCTATGTGTGGTCCCTGGCTCGGTTTTGACGCGCTCGCGTGTGCGTGGGCGCGGTTGGAGCGACGTAGGGCATCGCTGGACGGAGCATTCGAGGCCGTCGGGGACGAGTCCCGCACCCGGGCCGACGGCGTCGCCCGGTCGCTCCCGGCAGGCGCCGTCGGCGTCGCGGGGAGGCGGAAGGCGACGTTGTCGTGGTGCAAGGTTCGCGACCAGACTTGGCCGGTCCCCCGGCCGGGTCTGGCCGGCGGCTGGAGTACGTCCAGCGCCGGTCTGACGCTTGGCGGTGAGCTGCAGGCGAGAAATTCGTTCCGTTGACCTCTGCGTATCGACGTGTGGTCGCGATGCGCCGCACAGCTTGCGTAGCCCCGCCGTGGTAAACTCCGGCGCCCTCCGGCAACCGCTGCCCATCCCTGGAGCCGACGATGCCCGACCCCGACGTCCTGACGCTCCGAGAGGTCGCCGCGCTCCTGCGCGTCGCCGAAAAGACGGCGTATACGCTCGCTCAGGGTGGCGATCTGCCCGGTTTCAAGGTCGGCGGGCAGTGGCGGTTTCGCCGGGCCGACATCGACGCGTGGATCGACGCGCAGACACACCGGGCCGCCGCGCCCCAGAAGGACGGTTGAACATGGACGTCACGCCAAAAATCGTTGCCGTGCGGGACCGCCGCTGATGGCGAAGGCCCCCACCGACAAGACCGCCTCCCTCGGCTTCGAGGACAAGCTCTGGCTCGCGGCCGACGTGTTGCGCAACAACCTCGATCCCGCCGAGTACAAGCACGTCGTCCTCGGGCTCATCTTCCTGAAGTACATCTCGGACGCCTTCGAGGAGCGCCAGGCGCAGCTCCGCGCCTCCGGTGACGCCGATCTGCTCGAAGACCGCGACGAGTACACCGCCGAGAACGTGTTCTGGGTGCCCCAGCAGGCGCGTTGGTCGCACATCCAGGGACTCGCGACGCAGCCGACGATCGGCAAGGTGCTCGACGACGCGATGGACGCGATCGAGGAGGTCAACCCCGTGCTCAAGGGGGCGCTGCCCAAGGCGTTCGGCCTCCCCGCGCTCGACAAGCAGAAGCTCGGCGAGCTGATCAACCTGATCTCGGGGATCGGGCTCGGCACGAAGGAGCACCGCAACAAGGACACGCTCGGGCGCGTCTACGAGTATTTCCTGTCGCGTTTCGCCTCGGCCGAAGGGCGCGGGGGCGGCGAGTTCTACACACCCACGAGCGTGGTGCGCGTGCTGGTCGAGATGCTGGAGCCCTACCAGGGGCGCGTCTACGACCCGTGCTGCGGATCGGGCGGCATGTTCGTGCAGTCGATGAAGTTCCTCGAAGCCCACGGGGGCCGGCGCGACGCCGTGACCGTCTACGGGCAGGAGTCGAACCCGACGACGTGGCGCATGGCCCGGATGAACATGGCGATCCGCGGCATCGAAGCGAAGCTCGGCAAGCAGCACGCCGACACGTTCCACCGCGACCTGCACCCGGACCTTCGCGCCGATTTCATCATGGCGAACCCGCCGTTCAACATCTCGAATTGGGGTGGTGAGCGGCTCGCCGAAGACGTGCGCTGGCGCTTCGGCTCCCCGCCCGCCGGGAATGCGAACTTTGGCTGGCTGCAGCACATCGTTCACCACCTGTCGCCCACGGGGACAGCTGGCGTCGTGCTCGCGAACGGCTCTATGTCGTCGCAGCAGTCGGGTGAGGGCGAGATCCGCCGCAGGCTGATCGAGGCCGACCTTGTGGACTGCATGGTCGCGATGCCGGGGCAGTTGTTCTATGCCACGCAGATCCCGGTGTGTCTGTGGTTCCTGGCTCGCGACAAGGGCAATGGGAAGTTCCGCAAGCGGAGCGGCGAGGTGCTGTTCATCGACGCGCGCAAACTCGGGCGGATGGAGACGCGGGTTCACCGGGTGCTCGATCCGGACGACATCGAGAAGATCGCCGGCACTTACCACGCATGGCGCAGCACAACAGCCAGGTACGAGGACGCCGCAGGGTTCTGTAAGGCGGCGACGAAGGCCGAGGTCTTGGCGAATGACTGCGTGCTAACACCGGGGCGGTACGTCGGAGCTGAAGACGTGGAGGACGACGCGGAGGCGTTCGCGCAGAAAATGGAGAGACTGGTGGCGGCATTGGCCGAGCAACAGGCGGAAGGTCGCCGGTTGGATGTATCGATCGCGGCGGGGCTGCGAGAGATCGGCTTTGATGTTTGACATCCCGAACCGCTGGCGTTGGGTCACGGTAGATGACATTACCGCACCAGAGAAGTACTCGTGCGTCGGTGGCCCATTCGGCTCCAACCTGACAAGCAAGGACTACGTGGATGCCCCTGGCGTCCCGGTGATCCGTGGCCAGAACATGGGGGACGCGACCCGTCGGTTCGTAGATGACGAATTTGTCTACGTCAGCGCCGAAAAGGCCCGACGCTTGCGACAGAACATGGCGTTCCCTGGCGACTTGGTGTTCACCCAACGCGGGACCTTGGGGCAGGTGGCCTGGATTCCTGCGCGCACCCGATTTCGCGAATACGTCGTTTCGCAGAGTCAGATGAAGCTGACGGTAGATCCCGCCAAGGCGGATGCCGGCTTCGTCTATGCCTTCTTCCGGTCGAAGGCGGCGCTGGAGTACATTCAGCGAAACACGATGGCGACAGGGGTACCGCACACAAACCTGGGCATCTTACGAGCGTTTCCCATTCCTCTCCCGCCCCTGCCCGAGCAACGTCGAATCGCGACGGTGTTGGGAGCCATTGACGAAAAGGTGGAACTGAACCGCACCATGAACCAAACGCTGGACGAGATGGCGCGGGCCATCTTCGAGGCGACGTTCGTTGACTTCGGCGGATGTAACGATCTGGTGGAAAGTGAGATTGGCCCGATCCCGGCTGGGTGGGGCACTCGCTCACTGTTCGAGTCCGCGACCTACATTAATGGTGCCGCCTACCGTGACTTTGACTTCACATCCGACGGCACGGGAACCCCAGTAATCAAGATCGCGGAGTTGAAGGCGGGGGTGACATCGACCACGAAATTCACCCTGAAGCAAATGGATCCGCGGTACCGGATTGATGACCGGGAGATGTTGTTCTCATGGTCGGGTAATCCTGATACCTCCATCGATACGTTCATCTGGAGCGGAGGCACGGCGTGGCTGAACCAGCATATTTTCAAGGTCTTGCCGCATCGCGCCGACGAGTGGTACTTTGTGTTCTACCTGCTGAGGCACCTCCGGCCGGTGTTCGCTGAGACAGCCCGGGACAAACAAACTACCGGGTTGGGGCACGTCACCGGCGGTGACTTGAAGCGGATGCGCGTTGTTCGACCGCCTGCGAAGGCTCTCGCGGCGTTCAACAAAGTAGTCTCACCGATCTTCAACAGATGGTACTCCAACACCAGGAGCACCCGCACGCTTGCGGACCTCCTCGACACCATCCTCCCGAGGCTGACCTCCGGCGAACTGAGCCTCCCCGACGCAGAAGCCGCCATTGACGAGGCCGGGGGATGAGCACCACCTGGAACCTCGAACAGATCCCGGAGCGCCAGACCATCCCGCTCAGCGCTGGCGCGGACGGATACCTCGGCCGTGAGTGCCCGCAATCGGAGTGTGAGCGGTACTTCAAAATCACGCCCGGCACGGGGCTGTCGGGCATCGACACCTGCCGGTGTCCCTACTGCGGATTCGAGGAACACCAGGGCCAATTCCACACGAAGGACCAGATTGCTCACGCCAGGTCCGTCATCGTGACCCAAGTCATGGGTGCGATGCTGAAAGACCTGAAGGGCATGGAGTTCAACCATCCCCCGCGAGGCGCCTTCGGCATCGGCATCTCGATGAAAGTGACCGGTAGCCCGCCGCCCGTCCGCGGCTACTCCGAGCTTGACCTCGAAACCGAGGTTGTCTGCGACGCCTGCACGCTCCGCTACGCCATCTACGGCGTCTTCGGCTACTGCCCCGACTGTGGGACGCACAACAACCTAGGCATCCTCGACGCCAACCTCCGGCGCAGCGCGCAGATGCTCGCCCTGGCGGTCGCCTCAGACGACCCAGCCCTCCGTGAGTACCTCGTCCAAAACGCGCTCGGGGCATGTGTGTCAGCCTTCGACGGCTGGGGCCGGGCGGTCTGCGAGGCATTCGCGGCCAAGGCGACGGACCCCAAGAAGGTCAAGGGGATCAGCTTTCAGAACCTCACCGGAGCGCGCGACAAGCTCCGGCTCATGTTCGGCTTCGATGCCGAGGCGGCCGTCGGAGTCACGGACTTCAACTCCGTCCACCGGGCGTTTCAGAAACGCCACGTCGTCGCACACCGGATGGGCGTCGTGGACGCCGACTACCTGAAGTCCACGGGTGACGCGGGTTCCGTCCTGGGCCGGAAGGTGGTCATCGAGGCGGCCGAGGTCGACGCCACGAGCGCCGCGCTACGACGGTTGGCTGCGGCCCTCGCCGCGCACCTCGGTGGCTTGCCATGACCCTCCCCGACACCACCGCCCTCGTCGCCGAGATCCGGGCACTGCTGCTGGCGGCGCGCTCCGCGGCGAACAGGCAGGTGAACGCGCTTCAGGTGTTGACCAACTTCGAGATCGGCCGGCGGATCGTCGTCCACGAGCAAGGGGGGGCTCGCCGGGCAGAGTACGGCAAGGCGGTGCTGCAGCAGGTGTCCGCCGAGCTGGCGGCCGAGTTCGGGCGGGGCTACTCGACCGAGAACCTCCGGCTGTTCAGGAAGTTCTACCTCACCTATCAGGACCGGCAGATTTCCCAGACGCCGTCTGGGATTTTGCTCCCCCTCGACGCCGCCGAGATTTCCCAGACGCCGTCTGGGATTTTGCCTGCGGCCGAGATTGCCGAGACGTCGTCTCAACTTTCCACCCCGTCGAGCCGCCCGTCCCTGCCATTCCGGCTCGCCTGGTCGCACTATGCCTTCCTCGTCAGCGTCCGCGACGCGGCCGAGCGCGCGTTCTACGAGATCGAGGCGGCGAACGGCGGGTGGACGATCAAGGAGCTGCGCCGCCAGTTCGACAGCAGCCTGTACGAGCGCCTCGCTCTCTCCCGCGACAAGGAGGCCGTCCGCGCGCTGGCGACCGTGGGGCAGGTGGTCGAGAAGCCCTCCGACCTGTTCAAGGAGCCGCTCGTCCTCGAATTCCTGGGGATGGACGAGCGCCCCAGCTACTCCGAAACCGAGTTGGAGAGCGGCATCATCGACAAGCTGGAGCACTTCCTGTTGGAGCTGGGGAAGGGCTTCCTCTTCGAAGGGCGCCAGCGCCGCTTCACCTTCGACGACGAGCACTTCTTCATCGACCTCGTGTTCTACAACCGTCTGTTGCGCTGCTTCGTCCTGGTGGACCTGAAGATCGGGAAGCTCACCCATCAGGATCTCGGCCAGATGCAGATGTACGTCAACTTCTACGACCGGAACGTGAAGCTCCCAGAGGAGCGGCCCACCATCGGCATCATCCTCTGCAAGAAGAAGCGCGACGCCCTCGTCGAGATCACGCTGCCTGCCGACGCGAACATCCACGCCCGCGAGTACCTGCTCGCGCTCCCGAGCAAGGACGACCTCCGCCGGAAGCTGCTGGAATGGACCGGAGAGGCCCCATGAGCGGCTTCGAGTCCGTCGTCGAAGAGGCCGCGATCGAGTGGCTCGTCGAGCTGGGCTGGAAACACGTCCCCGGCCCGATCCTCGCGCCCGACGGCGAGGCCCCGGAGCGCGCTAACTACCGCACGGTCCTCCTCGAACGACGGCTCCGCGCTGCGCTCACCCGCATCAACGATCACCTCCCGCCTGACGCGATCGACGAGGCGGCGCGCACGGTGCTGCGGCTCGACTCGCCCTCGTTGGAGGAGCGCAACCACGCCTTCCACAAGCTCGTGCGCGAGGGCGTCTCGGTGAAGGTCAAGAAGGCCGGGACCGAGCGCGGCGACATCGCCTGGCTGTTCGACCACGCCGACCCCGACAAGAACGACTGGACCGTCGTGAACCAGCTCACGGTGGTCGATGGTGCCAACAACCGTCGGCCCGACCTCGTTCTCTATGTCAACGGCCTGCCGCTCGCGGTGATCGAGTTCAAGAACCCCGAGGATCCGAACGCCACCATCGAGGGCGCCCACAACCAGCTCCAGCTCTACAAGGACCACGTCCCCGCCTTGTTCCACATGAACGAGGTGCTCGTCGTGTCCGATGGCACTGAGGCCCGCGTCGGCAGCCTCACGTGCGGGTTCGAGCGCTTCGGCCCGTGGCGCACCATCGACGGCGCCACCCCTGTCCCCGACGCGCTCCCCAAGCTCCTCGTCCTCCTGCACGGCCTGTTCGAGAAGCGCCGGTTCCTCGACTACCTGTACCACTTCGTCCTCTGGGAGACCGACGACGGCTTCGTCAAGAAGATCGCCGGCTACCACCAGTTCCACGCGGTGAACAAGGCCGTTGCGGCGACGCTGCGCGCGTCAGCCGAGACCGGCGATCAGCGCATCGGCGTGGTGTGGCACACGCAGGGGTCGGGCAAGTCGATCTCGATGGCGTACTACGCCGGCAAGGTCATCCTCGAACCCGAGATGCAGAACCCGACGATCGTGGTGGTCACCGACCGCAACGACCTCGACGGGCAGCTCTACGCGCAGTTCTGCGCGGCGAAGGACCTCGTCCCGAGCCCCAAGCAGGCCGAGAACCGCGAGCACCTGCGCGAGCTGCTCAACGTCGCGTCGGGTGGCGTCGTGTTCACCACCATCCAGAAGTTCTCCCTGACCGAGCAGGAGCGCACCCTCCGCGATCAGTTCCCCGTGCTCTCCCGTCGGCGGAACATTGTCGTCATGGTCGACGAGGCGCACCGCACCCAGTACGGCTTCGACGTGCGGCTCGACCCCAAGACCGGCCAACTCTCGGCGGGCTTGGCGAAGAACCTCCGCGACGCGCTCCCGAAGGCGAGCTTCATCGCGTTCACGGGCACGCCGATCGCGCTGGCCGATCGTTCGACGGCGGCGGTCTTCGGCGAGACCATCGACACCTACACGATCCGCCAGGCCGTCGATGACGGCGCCACGGTGCCGATCTACTACGAGGCCCGCCTGGCGCGCATCAACCTCGCCGAGGACGAGAAGCCGCGCATCGACGAGCAGTTCGAGGAGGTGACCGAGGACGAGGAGGAGGACACCCGGCAGAAGCTCAAGACGACGTGGGCGCGGCTGGAGGCGCTCGTCGGCACCAAGAAGCGGCTGACGCTCGTGGCTGAGGACATCCTCGACCATTGGGCCCGGCGCGTCGAGATCCTCGATGGCAAGGCGATGATCGTCTGCATGTCCCGCCGTATCTGCGTGGACCTGTACCGCGAGATCACTCGGCTCCGGCCCGACTGGCACTCCGACAAGGATGAGGAGGGCGCGATCAAGGTGGTGATGACGGGCTCCGGCGCGGACCCGAAGGAGTACCACCCCCACATCCGCGGGAAGGAGCGCCAGAAGGCCGTCGAGAAGCGGTTCAAGGACGCGCCAGATCCCCTCAAGATCGTCATCGTGCGCGACATGTGGCTGACCGGCTTCGACGTGCCCTGCGCACACACGCTCTACATCGACAAGCCGATGCAGGGGCACGGGCTTTTACAGGCCATCGCCCGGGTGAACCGCCGGTTCAAGGACAAGCCCAGCGGCCTCGTCGTGGACTACCTCGGGCTCGCCGACCAGCTCCGCAAAGCGATCTCAGCTTACGGCGGCGGTGAGGGCGAGAAGCCCGGCGTGCCCATCGAGGTCGCGCTCTCCGTGCTGCAGGAGAAGTTCGAGGTCGCTCGCGACCTCTTCCACGGCTTCGACTACTCCGGCTACTTCAGCACCAAGGCCACGCTTCGCCTCTCCGCGCTGGCGGGCGGCGTGAACCACATCTGCGGCCTCGATCCCAACGATCCCGAGAAGGCCAAGAAGCGGTACCTCGAAGCGATGTCGTCGCTCAACAAGGCGGCCGGAATCGCCCTTCACCTCGAAGGAGCGCGGCAGTTCCGCGACTCGATCGGCTATTTCCAGGCGGTCCAGGGCAACATCCAGAAGTACACCGTGGGTGCCTCGGGCAAGACCGACTCCGAGCTGCACGCCGCGATTCGCCAGATCGTGAGCGGGGCGATCTCATCCGCGGGCGTCATCGACGTGTTCGGGACCGCCGGGATCCCCAACCCCGACATCTCGGTTCTCTCTGACGAGTTCCTGGAGACGGTGAAGAAGTCCGAGCACAAGAACCTCCAGCTCGAACTGCTGAAGAAGCTGCTCAACGACGAGATCAAGACCCAGAACGGCAAGAACGTGGTGCAAGCCCGTCGCTTCTCCGAGATGCTGGAGCGCACCCTCGCCCGCTACCAGAACCGGTCCATCGAGGCCGCCCAGGTCATCCTCGAGCTGATCGAGATGGCCAGGCAGATGCGCGACACGCCGAAGCGCGGGGATGCGCTCGGGCTCACCGAGGACGAGCTGGCCTTCTACGACGCGCTCGTCGACCACGGCAACGTGAAGGAGATCATGGGCGACGCGGTACTCGCAGCCATCGCGCATGACCTCGTCGAGGCGATCCGCGCGTCGGTCACCATCGACTGGACGCAGAAGGAAGCCGTGCGCGCCGACATGCGGCGGAAAGTGAAGCGACTCTTGAAGAAGCATGGATACCCGCCGGACAAGCAGGAGGGCGCGGTCAAGACCGTGATCGAGCAGGCCGAGCGGGTGTGCCGGGATTGGGCGGGGGCGGCGTAACAGGCGAGTATCACAAAGTATTTCGCGGCATTGGCCCACGTCACGCTCTCGGTCGATGGCGCAGTCGCTGAGACCATCCCCGCTGGGGCTTCCCTCGACTGGGAGCTTTCTGCGTGGGACACCTGCGGGGCTGGTCCCGGCGCGCACACGCTCGCCGTCTCCAGCGACGCCGCAGACACCACCGGCGACATCGTGTCCGTCTCGGTCAGCCAGCCAATCGCCCTGCAGTTCATAGCCCCGGCCCGGCCCGCCTTCGCGGGCATCCAACTCTACGCGTTCACCGACGGCGACGCGAGCGTGGTCAACGTCATCGCCCAGATGGACGGCGGGATCTCGACCGCGCTGACCGCTGACGACGGGGCGGAGACGGAGATGGGCGTCAGTTGTGGCCTGCCGTGCACCTGTCAGGGTTGGTCGACGAGCTGGGAGTTTGGGGGGACCCCTGCGGGACCACACGTCATCACCCTGACGGCGACGGACAGCACCGGCGCGGAGGCATCCGCATCGTGGTCGATCCTCAATGAGGATGGCGATGGGGACGGGGTTCCTGGCCCGGCTTACGGGGGCGATGACTGCGACGACAGCGACGCCGGAATCTCTCCGGACGCAGACGACCTGTGCGCCGATGGCGTCGACCAGAATTGCGATGGCATCGACGGGCCCGGCGACTGCGTCGACCTCGGGACCGCCGACGTTCAGTACCCGGACGGTTGGCTTGTGGCCGCCGCGGGGGACGTAAACGGAGATGGCTACGCGGACGTCGTGGTCGGCAACCCCGAGGGCGGCTATCACGCTACCAGCCTCTACCTGGGCGGTCCCACGCCGAGCGCTGAGGGGGCGACGACCATCGATGTCGTCGGCGAGGAGGACTTCTACGGGGGGAGTGTTGCCGGCGTCGGTGACGTGAACGGGGACGGGCTGGATGACCTGCTCCTGAGAGCACCCGGCGCCGAGGATGCGGGTGCGGCGTACCTCTTTCTCGGGAGCACAGCTCCCGAGTCGGGCACCACCGCTGGTGCCGATGCCGAGTTCGACGGAGCGCCGGGCTGCTATTGGACCCCGGAGGTTGCTGGTGCGGGCGATCTCAGCGGGGACGGCTACGAGGACATGCTCGTCGGTCTGCCGGCCGACGCGACAGTCGGCGCGCAATCCGGGGCGGTGGCACTCGTGCTCGGGCGCGCGTCTCCCGTGTCAGGCTCTTTGGCCGATGCGGACGTACTCCTTTACGGCGAAGCAGCCGGCGACGATGCCGGTGGGTCAGTGGGGCGGCGGGCGACGTTGACGGCGACGGCGTCTCTGACATCATCGTGGGGGCCGCCGGGAATGATGCAAACGCGGGGGCGGCCTACATCGTCCTCGGCAGCTCGGAGGCCGCGGTCGTCAGCCTCGCCGATGCGGAAGCCACTTACCGGGGCGGCACGAGCACGGGCGACGCCGGCTACAGCGTCGCCGCTGCCGGGGATTTCAACGGCGATGGGCTCGGGGACGTGCTGATCAGCGGCTACGACGCGTCCGGGATGGCTGCCGGGGGTACCGTGTACCTCGTCCTCGGATCACCGGCACCGGCCAGCGACACACTCGACCACGCGGACGCGAAGTGGTCGGGTGACGGATGGCAGGAGAGATTCGGGTTTTCGAGCGCCGGAATCGGTGACGTCGATGGCGATGGCTACGCCGACCTCCTGATCGGCGCGCCAGGCTACGACAACAGCAATGATTACGAGGACTTCTACGCACGGGGAGGGGCTTTTTTGGTCTCTGGAAGCGCCGTCCCCGCGTCGGGGGTGCTGACCGCAGACGGCGCACCGTTCATCGGGCCCTCGGAGTGCAGCTACGCGGGCATCTCCGTCGCAGGGCCCGGTGACGTGGACGGTGACGGGGTTCCCGACCTGCTCATCGGGGCGTCGCCCGATTGCGAAGACTACCAGTGGTGGGAGGCTTACCTCGTCCTGCGCTGACCGAGCCGCTGTCGGCCCGCCTGCTCCCATGTTCACAAGCCCCGCGGGACGCCGAACGGCTCCGCTCGCTGCAGGTGCGCGCCCGTTGGCGTTCACCCCCGTGAACCTACTGCTACGCGTCCCGGTCGTCGGACGTCTGGCCGCTGCGGGTGGCCCGGTGCTCTGCAGGCCGTGCAGGATCCGCGTTCACGGCATCCCCGCTCACTTCGCAAAATATGGCGGCCGCTATCCAAGCCCTGGGAGGCTCCAAAGCGTCGTTCGCGCGCACGAGACGCCACTCCGCAGCCGGCGGAGGACCCGGTCATGGCCGGTTGAAGCGCCAGAGCATTCGGGTGCGCCCTGCAAGGGACAACGTCGAGGGGAGGGGCGGATCTGTGGTGTGCGCCCGACTGTCACGGCCGCCAACGGAACACACGCTCCCACCATCGCAGGCGCGCGGACGGGGGTGGGGCCTCGGGCGGTGACACGGGCAACGGCGGGTAGGCGTGGACCGCGTCCTGGTACCAGCCTGCGAGGGCCTGAACCGTGGGGTCGCGGAGCACAGCGGCGGCTCGGGTGAGCAACTCGGCAGCGGCCTCGGGTCGTTCCTCCGTGACCCCGACGCCATCCCACCACGTCGCCACGCTGGGCAGGTCGAAGGGATTTGGAGGCGCCCCGTTCCGGGTCAGGTGCGCGTGGAGACCGTGAAGGAGGGGCAGCGCTGCGGCCCAGTCCTCCCGCTGGATGTGGCAATACGCCGCATTGGCCAGCCGGTACCCGAGGAAGAACGCCGGGCCGCGCTTCAGGTCGCGGAGGAGCGCATCGGCGGCTGCGGTCCACTGCCCGACGGCCATGAGCGTGAGGGCGTGGTTGAGGCGGATCTCCCAGTCGTTGGAGGAGGCCAGCTCCGCGGCGGCCAGGTAAGCGAGTCGCGTCGCCGCGTCGGGCCCGCCCGGGTTCGGGCGCCCGAGACTCGCGAGGCGCCGAGCCTCTGCGCGCGACGCGATCGCGGCGTGGACGGTGGCGCTGATCTCGTCGCGGCGTGCGTCGGGCAGGTGCTCGGTGAGCTGCGCCGCAGCCTCCGGCCGTCCATCCTCGAGGAGAAGCTCGAGGCCGATTTCATCGTGGTCGTGGAGCGCCGGAAACCGCTCGTGCAGCATGAGGAAGCGACTCGCCGCCACGGTGGGGTAGCCGGCCCGCGCCGCGAACAAGGCCTGATTGAAGCGGTAGAGGCCCAGGTTGGGCTCGATCAGGACCGCGTGGGTGACGGCGTCGTAGGCCGCTGCGGCGTCTCCTGCCGACAAGAGGCGCACGCCGAGGTCGTTCCACGCAACGGTGTGTGCGGGGGCCTGATCGAGGAGAGCCCGCAGGTCGACGATCGCTCCTGCGGTGTCACCCGCGCCTGCCTTTTGCCGCGACGCCAGGAGCGCGACCGTTGCCGGCAACGCGGGATCGCCGAGCGCGTCGACGTTGTCGTGTACCTCGAAGGTGCCCCCCGCACCGTCGACCGCGAAGGCGAATGGGATCACGATCTGGCTACCGTCGCGGCGGAAGCGGTCCCGGATGAGCGCCATCGCGCGCGCGGTCTCGTGGCTTGCGACCCGGGCCGCGGCCGGGTCCGCGCCGTGGTCGCGTCGGACCTTGATGACGTGGAGGGCGAGGCCGGAGCGCGCGTTCACGAGGGCGTGGACGAAGTACTTCGAGCGCCCGCCGAGGAGCGGCCCGACAACGTAGCTTGCACCTCCAAAGTCGACGGCCTTGCCGGCGTACTCCTCGGGCGCGTGGGTTTGAAGGTTGAGGGCGTCCAGCGGATACTCCAGGCGGCGTCGGGGTGTCCAAGTCCGAGGGGTCTGTAGCCGGCTAACCCGTCCATCAGCCCCCGGTGGCACCCCCGAGGTCAGGAAGCCTGAACGGTCGAGCTCCGCGGTGATGCCGGCCTCGTACTCCCACCCCCACGCTCGCCCGCAAGCGCCAGCGCCCCTCGAAAACGCGCCCCTTGCGCCCGAGATCCCGCGAGTTGGCGGCCCTCGCGCACAGCTCCGCGCCCGGCCGTTCGGCGGAAGGTCAGGGACGACAAGACGAGGAAGGAGCTGGCCGAGTTGCTCAACGTCGCCGCCAAGGCCGTCACGTCGCCCACTCCGCCGGCCGCGCCCGCAGCCTGGCCCTCAAGAGCCCCGATCCCGTTGCCGAAATCCGCGCGAAACCGGCGCCATGAGCGATCGCTTCGCGCGGTTGTCGTCGGATTCAGGCGGGGTACGGCTGGGGCCACACGCCCGGGCGACCTGCAAAATTGCCCCCCGTCAGGACGCGGCACGGGGGGCCGTTTGGACGGGCGTACCGGGGGCGAAAATGCGCGGACGGGGGGCAAAAATGCCAAGCTGGGAGAAAATAGTCGTCTTCCCATCAAGCATTCCCGAACCCTGATCACTAGGTTCGACTACACATTCCAAGATTACATCTCAGCGCATGAGAGAGGTCGGCTGTCCATCGGGCATGCTCGGAGATCGAACCGGCGTCGGGGAAGAGCTTTTGGGGTCTCGTCCGGAGGTCGAAGCCCGGTTCCAAGCCTGCAGCTAATTGCCCTGTGCGATCTTTGTCTTCTGCTGCTCGATGACCTTGCCCCGATCCCCCTGCATGTCTTCCACCGCCGAGCGGAGGTCATCGATGCCAAGGGGCGCGTATACCCGCTCGGTGACGCGGATGTCCGAGTGTCGGAGCAGCTTGCTCGCGATGTGCAGCCCGGCCTTCCGGGCGATGTGGAGGCCAAAGGTCCGACGGAGGTCGTGGATCGTCACGTCCGGGATGTTCGCCGCCCTCCGCACCGCGGTCCAGCTGTTCCGCAGGTTTTCGCGGTGTTTATCCGAACTGCGCCCGGGGATCAGCCACTCGCCGACCCGTGGGACGTCCTTGAGGTAGGCCACAGTGCTGGGCGCGAGGGGCACGAACTGCGGCCGCCCGGACTTGGTGTCCGGCAGTCGCCAGAGCGCCGCTCCCAGGTCCAGGTCGTCCCAGCGCGCGGTGAGCACCTCCGACTTCCGCGTGCCCGTATCCATGAGCAGCACAAAGGCGGCGCGTGCGTACACATCGGGGATCGCCTCAAACGCCTCGATGACCTTTCCGAATTCCTCGTCCGTCAACACGCGGGAGCGTGGCTGGGCCTCCCGAAAGGGCTTGATGAGGGAGGCGGGGTTCTCGCTGATCAGCTCATCCTTCACCGCCGCCTGCAGACAAGCGCGGACCGAGGCGAGCCACCGGTTCGCCGTTGTCTGGCCTCGCTTGGCCACGACCTCCATCGCCGCCTTGACGTCCCGACGCGTGATTTGGTCGAGCCTCTGTGTCGGCCAGGTTGCTGCGGCCAAGCCCAGATATCGCTCGTCCTCGTCGGGGCGCTTCTTCCGGCGCCGGACCTCGACCATATACTCCTCGCGGAATTTCGAGAAGGTCGGGATGCGGGCCAGCCGCTCGCGCTCCGAGAGGGGGTCTCCCCCTGCGCTGACTTCCGCGAGTTTCGCGGTGGCGAGCTCGCGCGCTGCCTCCACGGTCAGCGGACCGTAGGGACCGAGCGACATGCGGCGGCGTTTTTCGGCCGGGCCGTACTCGACGAAGAAGCCCTTCTTGCCGCTGGCCTGCACGACCAGTCCGAACCCGGTCAGGCCATCATCGTAGACCTTGGTTCTGCCTGATTCCGGTGCCTTCGTGGCGTCGACGACTCGCTTGGTGAGGTGGCTCTTCACGGGATGCTCAGGGGTTGAATTGTGGGCGTTCGAGCGTTGGTCGCCGCAGCGTTTCGGGTCGCAGCCGGGTCGCAGAATGGCATCGGGTCGCAGCCGGGTCGCAGCTTGGAGTCAACTCGGGTCGCAGGGTGGTCAACGCTCATACCACGATGATAACGTCACTTTTGCCTTTGCGTCAACGCGGATAATCAGCAGTCTACGCTAAACCCGGTGACTGTTAATCAGAGGGTCCCCTGTTCAAATCAGGGAGCGGGAGCATTTCCTGACGGGCGTCGCCGGATTCGCTGAAAGCGACGCCCGCCTTGCTGACCTCATCGATGGATTCGGCAAGTATGTCGAACGGTTTCTTGAATCGGACCGTGAGCGTGTCGCCGCGGAACTCAGTGTTCAAGCAGAGGAAATCCAGCAACTCGCGCTTCACGGGGGCGGGGTTGGTTTCGTACAGGTCAAGCGCCATTCCTGACAATTCCAGCAGCGCGATGCCTTCCTCGGTGTAG
>CAIMSU010000200.1 GCA_903844155.1 uncultured Pseudomonadota bacterium
CACCGCCAGGGGGAGCATCCGCGCCGACCAACTGGAGGCCGTCGTCTGGGGCTACGTCAAGCAGCTCATCACCGAGCCGGGCTACTTCCGGGCCGAGGTCGAGCGCGCGGTGGATGCCGACGCGAAGAAGAATGCGGTCGGGGCGGACGCGGCGCGTACGCTCCGCGCCGACCTGGAGCGGCTGGCCCTGGAACGCAGCAGGATCCAGGCGGCCTTTCGGAAGGGGCTCTACACCGAGGACGAGCTGGCGACCGAACTGGAGACCATCGAGCGGGAGCGGGCGCCGCTTCTGAACCGGCTCGAACTGTCCCAGATGGACGAGCGCAATCACGGGGCGCGCTCGGCCCGGCTCGCTGCCGCGGACAAGCGGCTCGCGTCCATGCGTGCGGCGGTCGAGACGGTGGACCGCGACCAGCAGCGGGCGATCATCGCGGAGTTGATCGAGCGGGTCACGGTGGACACCGAGACGCGCGAGGTCGAGATCCGGGTGCTCGTCGGGGACGCGCCCCTGACGGACGACGGCGCATCACCGTCAGCTGCGGGCGGAGGGGGCGGGGAGCCGACGCCGCACAGCTCGAAGGGCGGGCGGCGGAAGGCTTCGGCAGCTTCACAAAGTTACGGTAGCGGACTCTCTCCTGAATGAGTCCGCGAGGTTCCGGCGGCGGAAACCCGGGCGGGAACTTGCCGGCGGCGTGCTCGATGGAGAGCCCGCCCCAGCCGGAGTAGCCAGCGAGGACCGTACGCTCGTCATGGTTCGGGGCGCGCTTCTGCGCGTAGAGGTTCGCGGCCGTCGCCATCGCGGCGATGTTGCCTGCCGTTCGTCGGGCGGCCGTCCAAAATTCCGGGATGTCCTCCTGCACGAAGCTCGCGTTGTTCGCGGCTTCCATGCGCCGGAGCATCGGCCCGAGGTTCTGCTCGATGACCTGTTCGAGGAGGAATCGGTTGCGGTCGACGAAGTCGTCGAGGTAGTCGACGTCGACGCCGCGCGGGAGGCGGGTGCGGACGATGGGGACGACGGCGTCGAGGAGCTGGGCGGCGGCGGTCACGGGGATGCCTCTGCGGCGAACGCCGGCGACGGGGAGCGCGGGCGGCAGGGGCTGGAGAGCGAGGCGAGCGTGAGCGCGCCCCAGGCGACGAGGACGCGCCAAAGCCCCGGCGGGAGCGGGCCGGGGCCGAGAGCGTCAGAGAAACGCGGGGCGAAGATCGCGGGGGCAACGGTGGGCGAACGCATGAGGGTTCGTAGCCACGTTCGGCGCGATCAAGGCGGGATTGGTCAAACCGCGGGGTGCGGTTTGGTTACCGCCTGACTGCCCAGCCACGCAACTCTCTGGCGGGGCCCTGCGATGGGGGTCACGGAATGCGTCGGTCCCGCCCGGCGAACGCGCGAAATTCGTATTTGAAGTCGTAATGGAGGCGCTGGGGCATCACGGGCGACCCAAGGAGTACCCAGCCCACCTCCCGGAGCCGTTCCTTTACGGTTGGCGGGCGCCAAGGCTCGATGTTTCCCGGGGCGCCGAGCGGGGGGGGCTCGTCGGAACCGCGATGAACGCTCACGTCGATGCTTCCGTCGAACAGCGAAGGGAACTGATCTTCATAAGGGGCTGCGAAGTAGCAGTCGTCGTCATCCAGGCCACGCGGCTTCCGGGAGACCCGGATGGCCGCGTCGAGCATGCACGGGAGGTGGGAGCGTACGGTCGCCTCGACCGCAGCCCGCATACTCGCTGCGTCGCTGCGGATCCCGCGCAGGGAACCGCTCCAGACGTACCAAGCAACTTCGCCGCGCGCGTACCGAGTCTGCTCTGTCGCGTCCTCCGCCAGCCGCTCGATGAGCTGGTGAAGGATATCCTTCGAGACGAACAGCCTCGGGTCGCACCCGAATGCAGCTAATGCGGAACCGTAGCGCGACCAACTGCGCGGCTCGACGCATGCGAGAAGGTGCCGAAGATCGCCATCGGAGGTGATCGGGCCTCCGAAGAGGCTGACGCAGTGTGCCTGGCTGAGATAGAGGCGGTCCAATCGGCGCTCGCTAGGTCCCTCGCCCAGTATGAGCGTGACCTGCTGCGCCCTACTGACCGGGAGCCTTCCGAGTTCAACGCCGAACGCAGCCGCGAGTTCTGCAAGCGTGATCGGCGAACAGGGCTCCTCTGATTGCGCGGCCTCTGGCAGGCCGTCGCACCAGGACACATCATCTCCGCTCTCCGGCGACCCATCATTCGCGCCAACGACCCGCTCGAGCCAGATCAGGATGCAGACGTAGCGAGCCACCTGTGGGCGACGGCGAAGGTGCTGGACCGCGGTGCCCTGGACCAACAGGTCCAGTTCCTGAAGGATCAGCGTTACCAGAGCGCTCGCGACACGGTCGCGGGCGATGCCCTGCGAGGAGGACTCGGCGAACAGCGCCTGCTCGCCATCGAGTTCCGAGAACCGTCCCATGGCAATGCCGAGCACAAACGCCTGTCGCTCCTCGGGGCTCTCGCTTCGCGATTGCAGCCGCGCAGAACAGTACGCAATCAGGTCGCGGGCGGTCAACACGAGGGAGCGGGCTTCAAACTGAAGGCGATCGTCGGAACCGTCGGCCACCGCCCGAGCAAATGCCGCGCGCGCGGACGAGAGACCTTCCGCGCGCCGGGAATAGTCGAGGCTCTCCCAACCGTCAATCCGACGCTCGATCGCCCCGCGGCCTTCGTACACTGCGTCCAGGATTTGCCCGAGGACCTGCTCCTGACGCTCCGCAGACGCGCGGACGGCGGCGAGGACCGCACCCTGCTCCACTACAATCGAGCGTAGCGAGTACAGGTCGTATTGAATGTCCCGAAAGGCTTGGGCATGCCACTCGTCCGAACGTCGTTGCCGTTCGAAGAGCAGCGTACCGACCACGAGCCAAGGCAAGCTAAACGCCACCCCTGCCGCAACGCCCGCCACCATTACGGTGCGTCCGACCGTGTCTATCTGGGCGCTTGTCGAGTGACCGTCGATGCACCAGCTCACGAAGTGCTCGCAGTTGTTGAACGTCAAGTCGTAGCCAGATTTTCCGATCTGGGAACGAGCGCGTGCGACTGACTCCTCCGTTGACCGCCGACGGCCAGGGTGGTCGCGCACCTCAACGGGGGCACCGTCAGCGAAGGCAGCGACCGAGGTTTCCTCGACCCGGGCATCACGTTTGCGACTCGGCTCACCAGTGAAGTGGATGACCCGACCTTGCTCGCTCGCCAAGCCGTGGTGCGTGTAGGTGAAGGGGCCGACCCGGCGCTGGACGAACAGGTGCTGGCCAACGAGGTGCGGGTTCACAGAACAAGGCTACTCCGACTCCCCTCGGCCTACAAGCCATAGCTAGCACCTGGAGCCTAGAAGCTCACGCCGCCTTCCCGAACGATGTGATCAGCTCCCTGTCCCTGTCCGAAAGCTCGATCTGCACCGTGACCTTCACCCCCTTCCCGAGCAGGTACGCGCCCCACACTAGCGCCCCGTAGGGGCCGAGCGAGAGCAGGAATTCACCGCCCGGCATCGGCACGGAGATCGCGCTCGGCGGTACCGCCACGGCCCCAGGATTGGGGTCCGTGGCGAACGCCCGCGCCACGCACGACACGAGCAGGAGCGCCGGCCCAATCGCGAGGAACCACCGGCTCACGCGCCACCTCCCATCGACTGCGCGGCCTGTTTGATGGCGTCGGCGAAGGCGTTGACGAGGAGTTGGTCCTTCGCGGGGTCCACCTCGGCGGCCTTCGGCTTCCGCGTGCGCGGGGCCTTCGGCGTCAGTGGCACGTTCATGGGCGCCGCAGCGGGCGGCCACACGGGCTGCATCGAGACGGTGGGCCTCGGCGTCACGGCCGGTGCCCGTCGCAGCTCGGAGCCGGGAACGGTGTCCGCGAGGTCGGTCCCCTCGCGGAGCACGGTCACAGCGCCGTCGGCACGGACATCCTGCACGATCCAGAACTGCCCCTGCCAGGTCACCCGGTCGCCCCAGCTCCAGCCGGACTCGCGCCGACCGATCCCGGTGGCAATGTCGTCAGGAGAACGCGGTGCCATCGCGATCTTCTGCTGCCCGCCCGCGCAGGACTTCGCGGCCCGTGCCGCCGCGAGCGACACGCGCTCGGAAATCCGCCG
The DNA here is from genome assembly GCA_903844155.1 of uncultured Pseudomonadota bacterium. GTDB lineage: Bacteria > Myxococcota_A > UBA796 > UBA796 > SXON01 > CAIUMM01. The sequence goes on from CAIMSU010000200.1 coordinate 4,105, forward strand.
CAGCGTGCTCACGATGTCGGGCTTCTCGCCGCGCTCGAAGGCGTCCCGGGCCTGCGTGTAGGCGTCGGCAGCGCGGCGCAGATCCTCCCACGCCATCTGCTTTTCCTTGCCCGAGCAGAGCGGCGACTTCACGAGCGCCTCGGCGAGCCGGAGCAGCTTCGCGGCGCGCGTGAGCAACTCGGGAACCTCGGTGGTGCCCCAGAGCGAGTCGGCGTAGCCTTCGAGGGCCTGGGCATCCTTCTCGACGGACGCCGCGATGTTCGCGACGGACGAGGCGCACGCGGGAGGCTGTGGCGACGGGATCTCGGCCAGCGTCGGCGCGACCTGGACGCCTGGCATCCCGGTCAGGCCGAAGCCGTTCGCGATGTCGGGGGAGACGGTCGCGGCGGGGGCCTTTCCGCGGGTGAGCGCGCTGGCGTGCTTCTCGGCCTTGCCCTTCTCGCGCTGCCCAAACTTGGCGACGACGGCGCCGACATCGTTGACGACGACCCACCCGTCCTCCCGTTCGACCGCTCGGAAGCTGGACTTGCCCTTGTACCGCTCGGTGGGATCGCGCGGATCGGGGCGGGCGCGCGGCGGGTACTGGGTGGCGAACTCGGCGTCCACGGCGTTGCGACGGTGGGTGTCCCGGTAGCTGCACGCCTCGCTCACGAGGCCGATGACGAGGCCCATCCCGGCGGCGATCGCCACGTTCAGGCCGTCGCGGGTGACAGATTCCTGCTTCGCGGTCGAGAACCACTTCTGGGCACGCTCGAAGCTCGCGGTCCAGCGGCCGTCCGGCTCGGACTTCAGGTGCAGGGTGCCATACGACGCGACCCGGCGTTCGAGCTGGAGCGACGGCGTGCCGTCGTTGCAGAGCAGCGTCCCCTTCCACACGCCCTTGAGCGTGGCGGGTCCGGCGGCGGGCGGGTTCGCCTTCATCCGGCGGATCTCGGCGACGGCATCGGCAGGCGCGGCGTCCAGCTCCGGTGCGTGCGAGGGTGCGAGCCCGAGGTCCGTGCGCCATACCTTCGCGGGCTCCCTCTTGACCTGGTGGATGAGCAACCCGGTGTTGTCACGGGGACGCATCGCGAACGCGACTTCCCCGCCGCAACCCTTGCCATACGCGAGCAGGACGCGCGGGACGTCTTCTTCGGCACCGACGATGTTGAGACGGAACTTCTCCATGACGAATCACCCCTTCCCGAGCTTCGGGACGATGTAGATGGCGGCCCCGGCGATGCCGAGCGCGGCGAGGAACCAGACCCAGCCGCCGCTGTCGGGCGAGCCGGGTGGCTTGGTGGGATCGGGCGACGACGGCGAAGTGGCATTGATCTTCGCGATGGCGTCAGCGAGGGAGGGGTCGCGCTCGATGATCGCGATCTCATCGGAGAGCGTCTGCGCCTCCTTGTAGTGGACGACGGCCCAGGCGATCCCGGTGAGCGAGACGGCGATGACGGCCGCGCCGATGACGATGGCGATGATGACGACTGGGGCCACGCCGACCTGGATGGCCCCGGTCTTCTCAGCCTCGGTCGCCGGGCGTTCGTAGGCCGAGTAGCCCTGTGCGTGCGCGGTCCACATCGTGAGCAGCTCGACGGTGCGGCGTTCGAGCGCCGCAAGCGTCGGGTCGGTCGGGTTGTTCGCCCGCGCCTGGATGACCTTCACCTGGGCCTGCACGATGCGGCGTCCCGAGTCGGCGAGCAGCGCGCGGTAGCCCGCGACCACCTTCGCGAGCGGCTGCGGATTCGAGGCGAGGTACGCCTGCACCTGCGAGAGCGACTGCTCCGCGCTGATCCGCATGGCGTTCATCCGTTCGAGGACGGACGCGGCGCTGACAGGAAGGGTCTCCATGATCAGCTCCTCGGCGTGCAGTCGCAGCCCGCGGCGGGGGCGGCGACGGGCGCGGGTGGGTAGGCGGGCGGCGGGGCCTGGCCGGGCGCGGGGGCGGCCGACTTCGGCGCGAACGCCTTCTGGATCTGGTTCTTCACCAGCGGGTACAGGAGCAGCGGGAGGATGCCCACGTTGTCCCCGGCGATCTTCTTCGCGGCGTCGTCCGACACGAGCTGCACGATGAACAGGCCGGGCTGGACCGTCGCGACCATCGCGCGCTGGCCCGGCCGGGTCATGATCTGCGCCCCGCTCCCGAGCGGGACGGGCTTCGACCAGCGGGCCGCGACGAACCGCTCGGCGCGCTGCATCAGGTCGCGCAACGGGCGCTTCTTGGCGGGCTCTGCGCCGACGTAGCCGTCGAGCCAGTTGCCCTCGGTGGCGGCCTCGTCGTCGGCGGGCTCGGCGGCGTCCTCGACGCCCTCGTCGGACTCCTCCTTCTCGCCGGGCTCGGCCTCGGGGATGTCGTCGAGCGCGGCGTCAGTCTCGTCCTCGCCGGGCTTGCGGGCGCGGCTCGGCGTCTTGGGCTTCCAGCCCAGCGCGCGGAGATCGCTCATGACGATGGCGAGGTTGGTCTTGGCCTTCTTCACGGCACCTTTCCAGAGCAGCGGACGCTGGATGCGGAGGTGCGCGATGCGGCGCTTGAGCGCGCGGGCCCGCCGGAGCTTGCGACGGATCTGCCGGTCCTTCGCCGAGAGCTTCTTTGGACCCGCGACCTCGCCTGCGAAGTTCGGGCCGGAGAAGTCCACGATGCGGGCGCGGATAAATCGGGAATTGGCGGTCATGGACGGGCCCTCCGCGCCGCGAGCTGGCGACGACGCTGGATGATGGAGTGACGTTGGACGCGGCGAACGTGGTCGGGGTCGCGACGGATGCCCGCCAGGCGGACGCGGGTGACGATCCGCTCGTGGCATTCCTGCCCGTTCAGGCGCTCGGGGAGCATCCCGAGCCGCGCAGAGGGGTCGTCGAACCAGACGGCCCCGTTGACCGAGTAGCGGACGATGCAGTGGTACAGGCCGTGCTCGCCCTGGCGGACGGACGTGGTGAGCGCGACTTCGGCCGGGATGGTCGTGAGGTTCGCGGCCTTGGCGGCGGCGTAGCCGGGGTCGCGGGGAGAGAGGGCCTTCCAGCCCCGCGCGATCAGCTCCCCGGCGCGTGCCGCGGCGAGCGCGTCACAGTCCTCCCAGCCCTGCGCGAGAAGCTGGATGTAGTCGCTCCAAAGCTCCTCTTCCTCGCGGTCGTACCTCACGCTGGTCGCGTACAGCAGTGGCAACGACGGCCGCTCGCGCAGAAGCCGCGCGTTGCAGCGTGCGAGCCAGTTCAGCAAGCTGACGGCATCGCGTTCGTTGAAGGTGAGGGCGACCTTGATGATCACGAGGGTGACTCCAGAAGCGGACGAGAGATGGGCGAATCAGGAAGCGGAGAGCTGGAAGGGGCCGGTGGACACGATGTCGATGGTCGCGTCGATGCTCGGCGGCGTGGTCCCGGCGACGGCGACCTTGGCGCGCACCCAGGGCATGAGCAGCCCGGTCGGCGTGTCGATGACCTCGGGGTAGACGCCTGCGGCCGTCCGGTTCGTGCCGAGCGAAACGTCGAACCAGAGCACGCCGTCGACGGAGCCCTGGATGATGAGCTGGGCCGCGGGAGTGCCGGAACCACCCACGAAGTTGAGGTTCGAGACGAAGCGGTAGTCCTGCGCGGCGTCCGTCTGCCCGTCCGTCTGGTCGGGGAGGATGCGGTAGGGCGTCCCCACCGTCGTCACGGTCACCGGCGTCGCGTTCGGGATGTTCAGCAGCTTCGAGCCGAAGCGGTTGCAGTAGCATTTCATGGCGGGAGTCCTCGGGAAGCGTGACGGAGAGGGAGCGGGTCAGAGGTGGAGCAGGAAGACGACCCGGTAGGAGAAGGAGCCGGCGGGCAGCACGCACCGCACCGTGGCGGCATCCCCGAGGGGCACGCCCGGAGCGGGCTGCTTGTCCACGGCGTACCGGGCGCGGGTGGTGGCGTTCACGTCGAGCAGCTCGACGAAGGTGGTGGCGTTCAGCGTGGAATCGGACAGTTCGAGGCG
>CAIMSU010000201.1 GCA_903844155.1 uncultured Pseudomonadota bacterium
CGCGAGGTGTGCCGAGCGCCGGGATCGGCGGCGGTGACGGTCGGGAGCCGGGGGGCTATGAGCCGCCGAAGATGAGGTAGACAGCACCAGCGTCGGTGCCACCGTCGTCGTTGTAGGGGGCGCCTACTGCGATGTCGTCGTAGCCGTCGCCGTCGAGGTCGCTGGAGGTAAGGGTGAGGCCCGCTTTGCCACTGCCCGTCAACATCCCGTCGGTAGCGGTGAGGTCGACCGACCCGGCGGCCGGGGAAAGGGTGACGGTGACGTTGGCGACGGTAGAGTTCGGGAACCCCAGGACGGTATCGGATCGGCCGTCGCCGTCCAGATCCGGGGTCGCGCACGCGTACGCCCCGCCGATGCCGGAAAGGAGCACGTTCGCACCCTCAATGTCCTCGTCGGCAGTCACCGGCCCGTAGAACAATCCTGCTTGGGCGCCGCCCGCCACCAGGACGTCCGCGTAGCCGTCCCCGTTGGTGTCCGGAGCCAGCGCGACGGCCTGCCCGGTCGAGCAGCATGACGCAGCCGTCCCCGAAATCTTGACGCCCGCGTCCAACACCGACAGGCTGCCGCTCTGTCCCCCTGCCACCAGGTAGGCGGCACCGGCGGAGCCATTGCCGTAGGCACCAACCACCATGTCGTCGAGGCCGTCCCCATCAACGTCGGCGTGCCCGGCTGTGGCGGCGCCCGCGAAGTCGGAGCTCGCCTCTCCCGACAGCACGAGGTCGGATAGCGCAATGGAGCGTGAGGCATTCCCGAGGACCAGATACACCCTGCCCGCGTAGTCGTCCGCATCGACCGCGCTCGCGATGACATCGTCGAGCCCATCTCCGTTCACGTCGCCTCCGGAGGTCAGGACGTCCCCGAATCCGGTCTCAGGACTGGAAGGGGACACAAAGTAGTATGCCCAATTAATGGCTCCTGCGTGCACCGGGACGGGGCCAAACTGGTAGTAAACGTAGCCGTAGGCAGACTCTGAGGTCAATAGGTCCGGAGCGCCGTCCCCGTCCAGATCCGCGACCGTCACGGCCATATAGTCGTCGCCGTAACCGGAGAAGTAGCTGTCGTAGTGCCCGTTTGCGTCGTCCGTCGTCGCCGCAGCCGCCAGGGGACCGAAGAAGCAATATTCGTACCAGATGTTGCTACTGGCGAGGAGGTCAATGGCTCCGTCGCCCGTGACATCCCCCGTCGCCAGGTTCTCGCCGAAGTACGATGTCGAGCCGAATTCCGACGTCGAGCCGGTCCCCAGGATCTCCACCCCCGCGTCGGCCAGCCCCTTGCTCCCCGTAAACCCACACCCGCCCCCCAAATCCCCATCGCAGTTGTTGTCCACCCGGTCGGAGCAGACCTCAAGTACGCCTGGGTTCGTCGTCGCCTCCGCATCGTCGCAGTCATCGCCCCCGTAGACATCGGACACATACCCGTCCATGTCCGCGTCGTAGTCGCTCCAACCGTCACAATTTTCGTCAACCCCATCGTACCAGACTTCGGTGGCGGCGGGGTTGATGGATGCGTCTGAGTCGTTGCAGTCCGTCGCATCGGCCGTGTAGCCGCCGGGGACGACGCAAGTCGGCGAGAGCGCCGTCGACGGATCGCCATAGCCATCGCCGTCTGCATCCAGATGGGGCACAAGTTGCCCGGTGACGGTTGGGTCGGCGTCGTTGACCAGCCCGTCGCAGTCCTCGTCGGTCCCCTGGTCGTCGCAGACCTCCGTTCCGCCGGGATGGACGTCGGGCCGTGTGTCGTCGCAGTCGTCGCCGTGGTCAAGGTAGCCGGTCGGTCCGGTGCAACCACGAACCGCGCCATCCGCCGCACCGTACCCGTCGGCGTCCGCGTCCGGGTACCATGGGGGGTCGTCGAGAGACGCCGAGCAATCTTCGTCCACCGAGTTGCCGCAGATCTCACGCGCGCCTGGGTTCACGCTTGCGTCTGCGTCATCGCAGTCGGTCGCGTCCGCCACGTAGCCCGCGGGTGCGGTGCAGGCGGTCGCGGTGTGGGACGCGTCGCCGTACCCGTCGTGGTCGGCGTCCAGGTACCAGGTCAGCCCGTTGGGCTCGTCGATCTGGCCGTCGCAGTTGTTGTCGATGCCATCGCAGACTTCCGCCGCCCCAGGGTAGGCCGTCGCTGCCGAATCGTCGCAGTCGCCTGCGACCGTGGTGTAGCCCGGTTGGGTCGCGCACCCGGTCGTGGTGGTCACCCCACCGTAGCCGTCCCCGTCGTTGTCCACGTACAGGGTGACCACTGCCCCGACATTTGGGTCCCCGTCATCACAGTCCTTTGGACGAGGGACGCCGTCGCCGTCAAGGTCCATGCGGTCGGTGTAGTCCTGCTTGGAGACGAGGGCGCAAGCGGGCAGAAGGGCAAGGAGGAAGGTCGACGTCGCGTGCCGCATGGACGGCAGAGTACCACGTTTGGAGGCCCGCGGTGGGCGGCCGGTCACCGGACGCACAACCCCCCCCGTTGCCCCGACCAAAAACTGCCGAACCCCTGACGTCGTCCGAAGCGTCCTCGCTGGTACGGCGTCTCACACCCGCGTCACTCCGTGCCACAAATCCCAATCTTCCTATATTTATCGCCGGTCAGTAGAATCCTTCCCAAGTTCTGTCATACACTCGGGCCATGCCCCGAATCCTCATCGTCGACGACGACCCCTTCGCCCGCCACCTCCTGGCGGACATTGTCAGGGCGCTCGGGCATGAGGCCTCGGCGGCTGCCGATGCGCGGGAAGCCCTCGTCATCCTCTCAACGGCGCCGCACGCCTGCGTGATCGCGGACGTCCGGATGCCCGGCTGGGACGGCATCGAGCTGGCGCGCCGGATCGCGCTGCTGACGAAGGGGCCGCCCGTTGCGCTCACGAGCGCCGAGTCGGACTTCGACGTGCACGAGGAGGCGCTGCGCCGGGGCGTGCGACCGGCCGCGTTCCTGCACAAGCCGTTCAACCGGGAGACGGTGGGGCGGGTGCTTCGTGCGATGCTCGACTCCGGGGCGCCGGCTGCCGCCGCGCCGGTGGAACCAGTGCCTGCGCGCCGCGACGTGAGCATTGTACCGGTGGTTCGCGACGAACACCCCGAGTGGTTGGCGCGGGTCCGCGGGACGACCACGCAGCTCCCACCGATCCGGATGTGGTTCGTGGCGTGGCGACGCAAGGAGACGGGGTCCATCGTCGTCAGCGGCGATGTATCGAGTCGGATCCGGCTGAATCGGGGACAGGTGGTGGACGTGGCGGGCGTTCGGGGGTTGGTGTGCGATGCTCCGGCGATCGACGGACTCTCGGCCGCCATCGCCCCCACCCTCGCGGGCGGGATCGTCCCCGAGCTCGGACTGACGGCGATCGCGCAGAACCTTGCGCACGCGCTGCTCTCGCCCCCTCCGGGCGAGGTCTGCGGGGAACCGGGCGGGCTTTCGTCCGGGCACATGCTCCCGTTGCCCGGTACGGTCCCCGCCCTGCTCGCGCACGCGCTGGCCGGCGTCTCCGAGGCCGAGCTGGTCGCCCGCTGGCAGCCGATGCTCGCGTCACGGTTGACGAGCCGGTTGCCGGACGATGTCCCGCCCGAGCGGCTGGCGCTGGACGCCGCGATGATGCGCGCGCATCGGTCAGCCACGGGGCAGACGGCCCAGGCGCTGCTGTATGAGCTTTCGGGCGGAAACCCGCGGCAGCGCGCCCAGGTGCTACGCACGATGGACCTGCTCCTGCGGCTCAATCTCTACACACGCGGGGTGGAGTGAGCGGCCAGTCGCGCGATCGCCGAGTAGACCTGGACTATTCGGCGGTCGGCGCCGTCGGCAGGTAGAGGGTTCCAAGGTGGAAGTCGTACGCGATGATCTCGTTCTGGGCGGGGCAAAGCTCGGCGTCCAGGGCGTCGATGTCGCCGCCGGTCACCTCGGGGACGTCCTTGCAGAGTTGCTGCCGTAGCGTGACCCCGTCGCCCGACCACGCATTCCCCTGCACCGTCGCGGTGGCGTCGTTGAGGAAGACGGCGACGTCGGGCGCGTCTGAAAACGTGTTCCCGACGAGGTTCAAGCCCGTCACACCATCCCACGCGGCGATCCCGTTCTCTGCGAACACGGCGTTCCCGTGGATGACCGCAGAGCCGCTGGCCACGCCGGGCCCGCCCGAGAGTTGGTTGGATTGGATGTCATAGGCGCCTGCATAGCTCACGTTTGTCGATGGACATTCGACGACGGTCGGCACGCCGACGATGTCCTCGGCCGTGAGCTCCGGCGTGCCCGCACAGACCTGCTGGCGGACGTCCTCGCCGTTGTCGGCCCACTGGTTGCTGCGGAGCTTCGCCGGACCGATGACGTCGTTGGAGAGGCGCACGGTGCCTGGCGCCGTTCTGCCACCAGCCCCCGGCCGTATTCGTCTCCCAACGCGGCCGTGTCGACGATGTCCGTGTCCAGCAGTTGGGTTGGTGTCCGGCGAAAGGGGAGACCGGCCGGCCTCAGGCCGCTGGGCTGCGGCCCTGAACACCCCGGCTGGCGCCCAGTTCACGAAATTTTCGACGGTCCCCTTTCCCGCTTTGCCCGCCCAAAACGCCCTGCCCGCGTCGGTCGCAAGGTCCTGGTTCGACTGGCGGCGCTGGGAGCCACCGTTGTTGGAGTGAGGAGCGAGGCTGCTTTGGGCCAGGATCCCGACTATCCCCCTCCCAAACCCGATCCATCGTCGCCCAAGACCTCCCCCAAAACCCTGATCTCACCGACCAACTTCTGCAGGGGCCCCCAGTCATCTTTCAGGTCGATGGCGTCCCAGACGGCCTCCACCTGCCCGATCACCATGCTCACAGGCTGCTCCCGGTCAAAGTACGCTGACGCAAGTCGTTCGGGGTGCGCCGGCGAGAACGCGTCGAGGACCGCGGCGAGGTCGGTGAACGGCCCGCCCGACCCGCAGGAATACGCCTCGCGGGCGGGCGAACGGGCGCGACGCGCTTCACCGGCGGCACCCCCGTAGAGGTCGAAGAAGGCTTGATCAAAGCCGATCTGCGTCGTCGCGAGCCAGTCGACGAGGGCGTGGACAAGGACGGTGTCTGCGGCCTCACCGGCGGAGGCGAGGCCGAGGCGACGGAGGAACTGCCCGCGTAGGGCCTCAAAATAGAGGGTGCCGAAGTCTGCGAGCGCTGGTTGCAGGTCGGAGTCCAGGGGCGACAGGGCGAGGGCGAGCTGTTGCAGGTTCCAGAACACCGCCTGGGGTTGGCGCCCGTAGGCGTAGAGCCCGGAATGATCGAAGTAGGCGGCGGTGAAGTTGGGATCCAGCGTCGGCAGGAAGCGCCAGGGCCCGTAGTCAAAGGACTCACCGGTCACGTTGATGTTGTCGGTGTTCAGCACCGCATGACAAAACCCCGCCGCCATCCACGCCGCCGTCGTTCGCGCCGTGCCCGCGACCACCGCGCGCAGGAACGCGCCCGGGCTCCCGTCGAGCCCGCGGAACAGCTCCGTGCTCGCGTACGCCACCATCGCGCGCATCCCGTCGAGGTCCCCGACAGCCGCGAGCCGCTGAAATGTGCCGATGCGAACGTGCGAGTGCGAGAGCCGCACCAGCACCGACGATCGCGTCGGTGAAGGCTCGTCGCCGCGGTACAGCGCCTCGCCCGTCTCAAAAAGACTGAAGGTTTTCGAGGTGTTGACGCCGAGCGCCTCCAGCATCTCCGTCGCCAGCACCTCGCGGACACCGCCCTTGAGCGTCAACCGGCCGTCACCGCCGCGCGACCAGGGCGTGGTGCCGCTGCCCTTCGTGCCGAGGTCCAGGAGGCGCCCCTGGCCATCGCGGAGCTGCCCGTACAGGAACCCGCGCCCATCGCCAAGCTGGGGGTTGTAATGCCGGAATTGATGGCCGTGGTAGCGGAGCGCGAGCGGCCGCGGGAGGTTCTGGGGGAGCGGCTCGAACCGGGCGAAGTGGCGCTCCCAGTCGGCCGGCGAGAGACTGTCGAGCCCGACGGTGGCGGCGGCGCGTTGGTTGCGAAAACGGAGGGTGCGACGCGGGAAGACGGCGGGGTCGACCTCGTCCCAGAGGGCCTGGCGCGTGGACTCCGAGGGGTGCTGCACCACGCTGAGCACGCGCGGGTCGGGCAGATAGGGCATGTCGCGCCCTATCGCCTCGGGCGGCCTGGTGGCATCAATCGGGCGGCAGCGCTTCGGCTGCGTTGCCGAGCGCGTTGGACACCCAGCCGCCGAACACGAGGCCGAGTCGGAGAAAGGCGAGGGGACAGGCGACAAAAAGGACCGTGAGCCGCATCGCGAGCGCGCCGACGCCGAGCCCGAGCGGGATCCAGGCCGGTGCGCCGGAGGGGTCGAGCAAGCCGCCCTCCCGACTCGCCAATGAGAATACAAAGGAGGAACCTGCGTAGAACGCGATCGTCCACGCCAGCGGCCGCAGCGCCCGGAGCAGGTCGAGCGCGGCTGTCCGGGCCGTCGCGAGGGTCACGGCGCCACCTCGGGCCCGGACGTCAGAAAGGCGAGCAGGAGCGCGTTGCCGATGGGACCGCCCGTCCGAAAGCGGAACGTGTCCACGCTGCCAGCGCTCTCGGCCACGGGCATGCCGAAGAGGTCGGTCGTCCGATAAAGCCGGTTGAACGAGGCACGATGGCCATAGGCGCGGCAGGGGGCGAGCGCGAAGCCGGTCGCCGACACGGAGATGCCGAGCAGGACGGGGCCGCTGTCGACGTCGCCGGAGCCCGCAACGTCGCCCGGATACTCGCGGATGCCGCCAAAACCGTCGAACTGCCGCTCCTGTCGCAGGAGGCCAGCGGTAAGGTCACGGGCGACGGTGCGGTCGGCGAAACCGGCGAAGTACGCGGCGAGTCCGGTGCCAGAAGCGCGCGGGGAGTCGTGCGGGGTGCCGGTGACGGCGTCGAGGCGCTGGTAGACGAGGCCGGAGACGGGGTCGATCTGCACGCTGCGGACGGCGTCGCCCCACCGGTCCAGGGTCGCGCGATGCCAGTCGTGCGTGACGCGGCCGTGGATGGCGATGGCGGCGGCCACCGCGGCGACGTCGGTGGGGAACGCCTCGCCGGGGTAGGTCTCGATGAGGCCGGTCGTGGAGGCGTCGAGGCGACGGATGTAGGCGGCGATGAGCGCGTCGTAGGTGGTTCGGACGTCGGCGGGCAGCGGATCGTCGTCGACCAGGAGGGACATGCCGACGGCCATGGCGGCGTAGGCGAGGTAGGCGTGGCCGTGCGAGCCGGCGAGGACGGCGGGGTCGAGGGCGTCCTCGCCCCAGGCCCGCGTGCCAAAATCGCGCATCTCGGGCCCGAAGCTGCGCAATGCAGCGGTGCGTACCACGGGCGCCAGCTCGGCCTTCCACTCGGGGTGCGCCATGACGAGCTGTGCCAGGCCAAGCGCGACCATCTGGTGCGTCACGAGCGCCCATTCGCCGGCGTAGCGGTTGGTGCCCGCGGCGCGTGCCGCCGTGTCCCCAGCCTCAAACGCCACGAGGTCCTCGGCGTAGGCGTGCGTGAGCGCCGGGTCGCCGTCGTACCATGCGTCGGCCTGCAGCCCGCACCACGCGCGCGGGAGCAGGGTGAACGCGCCGATCGCGCCAAGGAGCGCGAACAGGCAGCGCATGACCATGCGGATACTCGGGATCAACGGTCGCGCGGGGGTTCGATGGCGCCCGGTAACGCCGCGCGGGGGAGTTGCCCCGACAGGGTCGACCATCGCGCGCGGCGGGCAGATTCCCCCGTGCTCGGAATCGCCCTCTGCGATTCTGGATCATCGGCGCGGGGCCGACCTACGCCCGCATCGACCCGAGCTTGCGCGCGACCAGGAACGCCAATTCCAGGCTTTGCGCGTAGTTCATCCGCGGGTCGACGTCGGACTCGTACGCGGTCGCGAGGTCGGCCTCGGTGAGCCCGCAGGAACCGCCGACGACCTCGGTCACGTTCTGCCCGGTCATCTCAAAATGCACGCCGCCAAGCACGGATCCGGCGTCGCGGTGGATGTCGAAGGACTGGGTGACCTCGGCGAGGATGTCGTCGAAGTGGCGGGTTTTTGTGCCGTCGGCGGTCTTGTAGGTGTTTCCGTGCATGGGGTCGCAGCACCAGGTCACGACCTGACCGGTGCTCCGAATCTTGGCGACCAACGCCGGGAGTTTGTCGGCGACCTTTTTTGAGCCCATGCGGACGATGAGGGTGAGGCGACCGGGCTCGTTGGCGGGGTTGAGGACCGAGACCAGCTCGACCAGCTCGTTCGGGTCCATGCTGGGGCCGACCTTCACGCCGATGGGGTTCTTGATGCCGCGGAAGAATTCGACGTGGGCGCCGCCGAGATCGCGGGTTCGTTCGCCGATCCATGGGAGGTGCGTGGACAGATCGTACCAGCCGGTGCGCAGCGGCGGGCGCTCGCTCGCGGCCTCTTCGTAGTCGAGGTGCAAGCCCTCGTGCGAGGTGTAGAATTCCGTCTGCGTCAGCTCTTCGAGCGGACGGCCGAGGGTGGCGTCGAGGAACCGCACGGAGCGGCGCATCTGGGCGACCAGGGCGTGGTATTCGTCGGTCTGCGCGTTCTGGCCGAGGCCCGAGAGATCCCAGACCTCGGGGTGGTGGATGTCCGCGAAGCCGCCGGCGAGCAGGCTGCGGATGAAGTTGATCGTCATCGCCGAGCGCGAGTAGGCCTCGATGAGGTTCGCGGGGTTCGGGCGGCGGCCTTCGGGGGTGAAGTCAACGCGGTTGACGAGGTCGCCCCGGTAGGAGGGCAGCGTGACGCCGTTGATGGTTTCCATCGGATCGGAGCGGGGTTTTGCGTACTGTCCCGCGATGCGACCCACGCGCACGACAGGGCGGCCGCTGCCGTAGACGAGCACGGCGCTCATCATCAGCAGCACCTTGAGCTTGGCGTCGATCAGGTTCGCGGTGCAGTCGGTGAATCGCTCGGAGCAGTCGCCTCCCTGCAGCAAAAATCGCTCGCCGCGGCCGGCTTCTGCGAGCTGCTTCTTGAGTTTTTCGACCTCCCAGCTCGTGACGATGGGCGGCAGCCGGGCGAGGCGGGCCAGGGCATCGGCCAATTCAGCCGGATCATCGTACTCGACCTGCTGCTTGGCGGGGCGTGACTTCCAGGAGGACGGGGACCATTCGGATGACAATTGGCGCTCCAGGGCGGGTCGGGCACTTTACCCGGCGTGGACAGAAACGCCTCACGCGATTCCGTACACCGGGTACATCGGGACATCGCGATAAGGCGATGCGTTCAGTAGCCCGATCCGCATCTGGCGGATCGGGCGCGTGGGTTAGGTCGGGGCCATGGTTGAGGCGCTGGCGTGGCTGCACCCGATCGGCGGCGCAGTGGCTGCCGGGCTGGTCGTCTGGGTCGGGCTCCAGGGGTTGCGCTCGCGTCACCGGGCCTCGTACGCGGTCGAGGCCCGAACGCGTCATCGCAGGTTCGCCCAATACATCTACGTCTACGTCATTGCCGTCGCGCTTTTCGGGTCGACCTCCGTCCTCGTCCTCCGCCCGGACCTCTCCGTCGCCCACTCCGTCCACTTCTACCTCATGACCTCCGTCGTGGTCCTGATGAGCGCCAGCGCCTGGACCTCCCGCGGCGCACCCGCCGTCCGCCCGCACGCAAACCACGCTGCCATCGGCATCGCTACGCTGGTGCTGGTGCTGATCGGCGCGGCATTGGGGCTGGGGTTGCTGCCGGGGTGATTCGGCGACGTTCGGAGCGGATTAGTCATCCGCTGTGCTCATCCTCCTCGCCGGCTGCCTGTACATCCCCGAAAGCAAGGTCGATGGCCGTGTCTCGGGGGATTCGGCGGCGCCAGTGGTCGCGCGTTGGTATCGGGATGGCGATGGCGACGGCAGCGGGGATGGCAGTGGGGCCGACGGCAGCTTCGTCGACGCGGTCGAGGCGCCGGCCGGGTACGTCGCGAACGCCTGGGACTGCGACGACGGCAACAGCGGCGATCCCGTGTGGGTGGACGCAAACGCGGCCAGCCCCGGAAACGGGGGGATCACCGACCCGGTCTGGACGATCGCCAACGGCATCAACGGGTCGGTGGGCTGCGTTCGCGTCCGGGCGGGGACCTACCGCGAGAACGTCACAACGGGCGGGAAGAACCTGGACATCCTCGGGGTGGACGGGGCGGCTGCCACGACCATCCAGGGGATCGCTCAGGCCTCCGTGCTCACCATTGAGGGGACCGAGACGGTCACGCTCGCGGGCGTGACGTTGATGGATGGGCTCGGCGATTTGTCGTCGAGCACCCTGCCGTATTACCTCGGCGGCGCGGTGGACATCTACAACAGCACGCTCACGCTCAACGACGTCGTCCTCTCCGGGAACGCGGCCTCCACCGGCGGTGCCATCTTCGGCAAGGACGCGTCGTTACACATGCACAACGTCCGGTTCGTCCAGAACGCCGCCTCCGAGGATGGCGGCGCCCTTGCGCTCGACACGTGCACCACCGACGGTTCCGATGTCACCTTCCTGGACGACAGCGCCGCGGATGCAGGCGCGGTGTGGGTTCAGGCCGGCTCGCTCGCCCTCTCCGGCGTGGTGATGGACGCTGACCGTGGGACCGACGGCGTCGACGGGCTCTACGCGAACGGCGCGGCCGTCACGCTGACCAGCGGCACGTTCGTGGACCTGAACGCCGCGCTCACCCTCGCCGTAAGCGACGCCAAGCTCGACGACCTCATCTTCGCGAGCACGACGGCGGCTGTCCAGGCCACCGACCTCGGCGCGTTCAGCATGCAGTACAGCGACACGACGACCGCGACCGTGAGCGGTGTTTCGGGTGATGGAACCGGCAACATCATGGCCGATCCCGCATTCACGCGCTTCTCCGTTGGGGGCGATGGCAGCGAGGACGACCTGAGCCTCGCGGCCGGAAGTCCGTGCATCGACGCCGGGGATCCCGCGGTCGTCGGCGCGGACGGCGCGACGAGCGACATGGGCGCCTACCCCTGAAGCCTCGCGAGGCGGCTACTTGATGGCCGCGGCGACCTTCAGCAGCTCCGCGTGGTCGGCCACCGTGACGTTCGGCAGGGGCGTCGGCGGGTTCAGGATCGGCGCCAGGCCTTGCTTGCGGGCCTGCACAAGGGTGTCCTTTCCCATCTGGGCGGTCACGGTCTCGGGCAGCTCGTAGCCACCGTAGTAGATCGGCACCCGGGTCAAGTCCCAGCCCGCCGGCACGATCACGATGAGCCGCCCGTCCGGAAAACCCTTGTTGACCTTCTCGACCGGCTGATCGCCGACGTAGAGCACCGCCTGCTTGGAGTCGCTCGGGATGAGCCAGATCGGGTCCGAGTCCAGGACGAGGATGAGCCCCGACTTCACGTTGGGATGTTCGGCGGAGAACTCGTACTTGTACGGCGTGGTGACGGTGAAAGGCGTGACGGAGAGGATGGCGTGGACACCGTGGCCATCGTCGACGACGGTGGCCGCGGAGGCAGGGGAGGCGAGGGTGAGGACGGCGAGGGCGAACATCATCGGGCAAACTCCACGTTGTCGAGGCCGATGGCCCCGAGTTGGGCGCCATGCACGGCGCCGAAAACCAGCTTGACGCTACTAAGCCGGGACAAATCGATCATCGACCCGACCGTGTAGTCGGCGAGCGGGATCCGCGCGGTGACGTACTCAGCGGACCATCCGGCCCCGTCGCCGCTGCCGGTGCGCTGGTAGGGGTAGGGCGCTTCGGCGCGACCGGCGAGGTCGACCATGGAGGTGACGCCGTCGGCATCGGTAAGTTCAATGCCGAAGCTGAGCGGCGCGTCGAGTTGATCGGTGATCGGTGAGCGCGGCACCTGCCCGAAGGAGATGGAAAGCACCCTGTAGGCGGTCGCGTCCGTAAGCGTCGGCATCACCGCCACTTCCCAGGAGCCGTCTGCGGCGGTGGCTCCGGTGTCCCCACCCGTGTCGGGAGGGGCTGAACCCCACGAAAACACCGCTCCCTGCGCCTGATCCACGTACGTCGCCGCGTGCGCCATCCCGTTCATCGGGTCGCTGCCGTCGGCCATCCACGTCATCGTGTTGTCGCCGTCGTCGAGCTTGTCCTCCGTCAGCCCGTCGACCGTCGAGGTGACCACCCCGCCCGAGCTGGCGAGTGTCACGTCAGGCTGGCTCTGGAAGTCGTCGAGCACGGCAAGATCGGGGGTGTCCGGGCTGCCGGTCACGGGCTGGGCGTCGCGGTAGGTGGTGGCGACGACGTCGGTGTCGAGGGGCGCGTCGGGTCGGAATCCAGCAAACTCGCGCCGGAAGACGTCCTGCAGCGTTGGGTCGTCGTCGAGATACGTCCGGGCCATCGCCAGGAAGTACCCTTTCGCGATCACCTGCGCCTCGTCGCGGCCGATGAGGTCCGGACCCATCGCATCATCCGCGCCGCAGCAGTTGAAGTCGTTGTGGTCCGCACCATGGATGTACGCCGATGCCTTCGGGCCGGTGTCCGCCTCCCAGATGCGATAAAAGTCGCATTGGTCGCAGTCAACCCCGCCCGTCACGTCGCCATCGGCGGTGCCTGCGATCAGGAACAGCGGGCGATCGTGGGGGTTGGACTTGTTCACTTCGAAGAAGACCGTTGGCGCGATGGTGATGAGCATCCGGATGCTGTCAGCCGTGAATTGCTCGGGGACATAGTCACCATCCGCAACACGGTCGTAGGCCCGGACAATCCCCTCGCCACCGCGGGAATGGCCGATCCAGCCGATCCGGTTCGGGTCGACGAGGCCGAACATGGCGCCGTCAGCGATGGTGTCGAGGTTCGCGAGGAAGTAATCGGTGTTTGACAGCGTGGTCGACGATGCAGCCTCGATACCCGGCTCCGTGTGGTTCTCGTGCGCCATCACGACGAAACCCCAGCTTGCAAGGTGCTGACCGATGTAGTCGTACCAGGTGTAGAGGTGCCCGTTCCCGTGCGAGATGATGACGACCGGGCGCGGGCCCATCGCGGCAATGTCGTCCGGCCAGTAGATGCGCTCCTTGAGGTAGAGTCCGCCGTCAATGTCGATTTGATCGACGGTGTGCGTGCCGGGCATTGCCAGGTCGCCGATGCGGACGAGGCCGAAGTCGTCGCCGGGGCCCTGGATGAGATCGCCAGGATCGAGGCGGCCATCGGCGCCAAAGTCGACGACGACGTCGTAGCGGGCGCTGGCGTCGTCCCCCGCGGTCGGGTCGAGGAGCGGCGGGTCGGCCCAGACCTCGGTGACGTTGAGGCTGCCGTCTGTCAGCGTCCCGGACTCGACGGCGCCGGTGACGTCCGTGAGCGTGGGGTCGGCGGCCCACTGCTCGGGCGTCTTGTGGGCGACGACGTCGATCTGGTAGGGCAGGCCGACACGATCGGCGTACCGGACGGGGTCGAGGGCGACGTAGATCGGGTCGACGTCCATGGCGCTCGTCGCGGACTCCCAGGCCGGTGCGCCGGTCGTTGGACGGCCGGTGAGCGGGGCGGTGACGACGCCGCGCAGGGCCACGGTGGCGTCGTCCGCGCAGGGCGTGGTGCCGCCGGTGAACGTGGCAGTGAGCGTGGCTGCGCCGATGCCGGTCGCGCGCAGGTAGACGGTCGCGGGGAGGCTTGCGAGGGTGCTGACGGGGGCGCCCGTGGCGTCGAGGACCTCGGCCGGGCCGGTCACGGAGAGCGTGGCGCCACCGACGTTGTCGGCGGTCGAGATGGTGACGGGGCGGGAGCGGAGGATGCCGGTCGTCGACGAGGTCGCCGTTTCGAGGACGAGGGGGCCGGCGGGGTCGGCGTACGGGGAGGTGAGGACGGGCTGGCAGGCGGCGCAGCCGATGCCGTCGACGCAGACCTGGTCGGTCGCGCACGTCTCGGTGGTGCCGTCGGCAGCGGTGTAGTCGGCGCCGTCGCACACCTCGGTCGGCGCGCTGGTCTTTGGATGGCAGGCCAGGAGCGCGAGCAGGAGCATGCCGGCAACTTAGCGGGCCAGCGCGACCTTCGCCGATCCCGCGTCGCGATGTATCAAAACCGACGTCGTCGCTTTTCGTAC
>CAIMSU010000202.1 GCA_903844155.1 uncultured Pseudomonadota bacterium
GCCGGTGGCGACAACGGAGAGGCCCTACCTGTTCCCATTCCGAACACAGAAGTCAAGCTCTCTCGTGCCAATGGTACTGCACCCCAACGGGTGTGGGAGAGTAGGTAACTGCCGGCATCCCCCTACCCCCGCCCGATGAAAATCGGGCGGGGGTTCTTCATTTTTCGATGGTTCCGACGCTGTGCTGCGTCGCGGGCCCGGTCGCTCCCGCGCCTGTGGGTACCCGCGCCGGGGTGCGCCGGATCGGGCTAAGAGGCACCATGCCGCGTGTGATCGATCTCTTGCGCCAGAAGGGCCTCTCGTCCGCGGGGGCTCGCGACGCGATGGCGACCGGAAAGGTGCGCGTCTGCGGCGTGCCCGTCGGCGACGGCGGACGTGAATGTGGAGCCGCCGACCTTGTCTATGACCCCGCGGCGCCGCGCGTTGTCCTCGGCCGCGACGTTGCGTTCCTGCAGGTCCATCCTCGCTGGGTGATCGTGTGGAAGCCCTCGGGGATGCTCGCTGTGCGCGCCCCGGGGCGGGACGGGGAGCCCACCGTGGTGGGAGCGGTGGCGAGGCAGCTCGGCAAGGCGCTTGCGGTGCATCGGTTGGACGAGGGAACCAGCGGTTGCATGCTGGTTGCGCGCGACGAGGAAGCGCAGGATCGGCTGAAGGCGATCTTTGAGCGACACGAGGTGGAGCGCCGCTACCTCGCGATCGCCAGCGGGCGGGTTCCTGAGGAGCCGCGGCGCGTCGAGTCGGTGCTCATCCGGGATCGCGGCGATGGTCGCCGCGGATCTGCGATTGGGCATGTCGGGAACGGCGAGGGGAAGCCAGCGGTGACGGTGGTTCGCGGGCTTCGCCCCGTCCGGGTGGGGTCGATGACGGCCACGTTGGTGGAGGCGACGCTCGAAACGGGCCGCACCCACCAGGTACGTATCCATCTCGCGGAGGGTGGACACCCTGTGCTCGGGGACTCACTCTACGGCCCCCGCACCGTCGCGGAGGCCTTCCCACGGCTCGCGCTTCACGCCGCGGTCCTCGGGTTCACCGACCCTTTTGACGGCGTCCAGGTTCGCTGGGACACCGGACTGCCCGACGACATCGACCGCGCGGTGCGTGGCGCTGCCGTCCCTCGCGGCTGATCACCACGTCCACCACGTGATTGATGCGGGTCCGCCCGTCGCGGAGGTCCCCTCCATCGGCACCACCTGACCATCGCCGAGCGCGCCGGCCAGACACGTGCGGAGAGCGTCCGGAATGCGGCATCCGTGGTCGTGCAGCACCACGCCCGTGTAGCCCTGGGTCGACAAGAACCCACGTAGATCCTCGATGCACCGGGGACTCGTCTCGACGTCCGCGAATCGGTGCAGAAGGCCGGGCGTGGAGGCGTACGGCTGGCCGGCGGTGTTCAGGGTCACCGGGCGACGGCGTCGCGTCGCCTCCTCCGCGTAGTGCCCGGCCGGACAGACCCGGCTTCCGAGGGGGAGGTCGAGGATGGGACCGGGTTTTCCGTCGATGGCGTCGACCACCGGATCCCGGGGGATATCCAACGCCAGGTACGGCATTGGCCGGGTCCCAAACCTCGCCGTTTCGACCCAGGCGAGCGCGATGAGCGCGATGCTCGCCACGCGCGTCCGAGGGCCGAGTGCGGCGAGGAGGGCGAGGGGGATGGTCGCCGCGCCAACCATCCGGTACGCGCTCCCGCTCTGTGCGATGGTGCTGGAAAAGTGCGCGATCAGACCCCACGGGAGGGGGACGCCGCCGACGGAGGCGCCGAGGGAGAGGACCAGCAGCGTGACGCAGGCCGCCACCGGGCCGGCCACAATCGCCCGATTCCTGGGCAACAACGCGCCGACTGTGGCGGCGACGGGCACGCCCCACCCCAGCCAGACGCAGTGCAACACACCCGAAGGGCTTGCTGGTGGGGCGGGCGGTAGGAGCAGCATCGTCAGCGATGCTGCCTCCGGCAAGCCGTCGATCCCGGTGGGCGTCCCGCCGCTCCCTTTGGGGGCAAAAACGCTGACAGCGCTCGCGTACCCCGCGGCGTGCCAGGCGCCCGCAAGCGCGACGCCGAGACCGAGCGCGCCGAGGCTCAGCACGACCGGCCATCGAACCGCCTTTCGCCAATCACCCGACCGAGCGCCCTCCACGAGAAACCATGCGCCGATGCCGATTGCGCCGCCGAGCGCAAGGTGCGGCAGGCTGGTGCCGGCCAGGAACGCGAGCAGGCCCAGACCCGCCAGCCTCCGCACCGTCGGACGTTCACGGACGCGGATCGCGACCGCCCAGAGCGCCGCGATCGCGCCCGGCCAGGTTTGCTCGAGTTGCCCGTTCGCGAGCGTCTCCCGGATCCAGGGGTTGACAGCGAGGAGCGCGCCGGCCAGTGCCTGTTCGCGGCGACCGAACCCGAGCGTCCTGGCGAGAAAAGCGCCCCCGAGGGCGTTGACGACGGGGGTCAGCGCCATCGTCAGCCAGAGCGCCACCACCGGGTCGACCACCAACGCGAGGGCCAGCAGCGGCCACATCACCGGGAAGTAGGCCGCTCCCCCGGGCCACGCGAGGAGATGCGTATGGTCGGGCACGTACCCGTGGAGCCACACCTCCGCGCGCGCCAGGGAGCCGGCGAAGAGGCAGCCGGCCGAAAACGGGGTGTCGGGGATGCGGTTGACGGGGTCGGCGTACACCCCGGAGACAGACCAGAATCCCACCGCGAGCGCACCTGCGTACACCGCGGGCAGCCAGAGGCGCGTTGCAGTCTGCTGGTCTTCCGTCGTCACCTGGTGTTTATCGGCGACGAAGCCGGATCAGCGCCATAGCGAACAGGGCGGTCAGCGCCCCGGTCCCCCCAGCTCCGGTCCCGGAGGCACATCCGCAGCCAACGGACTTGGCGGTGACGCCGCTGTCGGCGTCCCCACCCGTGTCCACCGGGCCGCCGGTGTCGGCGGCGGTGTCGTCCGGAGGGTGGAGCTGGTAGTCGTGAGGGCACAAGCGGGGCTGGGCCTCGGCCCACGGCGACGACGTCGTCGCCAGACCGATCGCCTTGAGGCCAGTCTCGGGGTCGGTTTTCCCATACCAAAGCAGGTAATCGGAGTGGGCTTCGATCACGTCCCAGTGGTTCAGCTCGCTGTAGGTGAGGTCTCCGCCTGTGAGCGGCGTCTGTGCGTCCATGGTCCACGCCTTTCCGCCGGTCGAGGTCGCGAACGCCATGCTCCGCGTTGTCCCGCCGGATTGCCCAGGTGCGTCGCCCGCGAGGATGAGCGAGAGCGCGTCCGGCATGTCGTCCTCGCAGAACAGGGCCGGCGAGATCACGTCGTTGCTGGCCCAATCCCCGACGGTCGTATGGTCGACCACCGTGTCCGTGGAGCTCGACCAGACCGTCGGATCGCCGAGGCTGGAGGTCGAGAGTCGGAAGTCGTTGTTGTAGAAATAGAGGAGGAAGATCTGGTTGTAGACGACGGTGGCGGTCGCGAGGCCGATGGTCTGGGAGAGGTCCGTCGCGGGGATCAGCGGGGCGGCCTGAACGGTGAAGGTGGTGCCGTCCGTGGAGGTCGCGTAGGAGATTCCTGTCGGCAGGTTGTACGTCGCGCCGGAAGACGGCTTTTCCCGAGCGGTGCTGTAGAACAGGTGCCAGGTTCGGCCATCGTAGACGACCGCTGGCTGGCTGACGGAGCATCGTGACGCGTCGCTCGCCGGATCGGGGCTCAGAACGGGGTTGGCGTCGATCGTCCAGTTGAGCCCATCCGGGCTCGTCGCACGGCCGATCACGTAGCTCTCAAAGCAGTCGGTCGAGACGGGCGCGGTTGCCGACTCAAAATACATCACGTAGGTGCCGGATTTTTCTACGATGTCGACGGTGGGGGCGTTGACGCCACCGACGAAAGGCCCGGATGCAGGCGGCTTGAGGACGAAGCCGCGGTCGAAGAATGCAGGGGCGGCGTTGGCCGTGGAGACGGCGGCGGCCAGGAGCAACGAGAGCGGCATCATGGGGTCACCGGGTTGGGTTCATCATAGCCGCAGTGCGCGGGGTTCCCAAAACCATCCAGCGCCTGCGCGACGGCACGAACCTGCGCGCGGGAGAGGCGCGCGCCCGGTCGCAAGAGCCGGATGCGCACGAACGCATCGCCGAGGGAGGTCGAATGCCCTTCGAGGACGAGGATGGCGGCCACCACGGCCACACTGCGCCCGTGCCCGAATGCGCAGTGGACGAGGACGGGCTGGCCGGCCAGGCGCCAGGCTTGCACCTGCTGAATCGCCCTCCTCAGCACCTCGGGTCGTACCGGAAGGCCGTCCAGCATCGGCTCGGAGACATAGGCGAGGGCGCGGCCCCGCCTTGGAAGCTCGCTGGTGCAATCGAGCTGGAAGAGCGTGTCGCTCTCCGGGGACGGCCACCCACCCACAAAAAGCCCTGGAACTACCTCACTCCGCTCGGTGACGCCGACGCGCCGCGCGACGCGCGCCACGAGGATGGCCAGCAACAGGAACGGGCCAAGCAACGGCAACAGCCCGCGGCTTTTGCCGAGCAAGCCGGGGCGATCCGTCGCGTAGGCCAAGGCCACCCACATCGTCGCCAGCCCGGCCCAAAGCAGACCGCCTGCGACGACGGCGTTGGGCGTGCCCCCTTCGCGGGCGAGCCGCTCGGCAAGGATCGCCTCCAGCACCGCGACGATCGCGAACGGGATCGCCTTCTGTAGCCGCTGGCGCACGCCGCCACCTTATTCCTTGATACCCCGACACGATGGATGTCATTTTCCTCTCCCCCGCCTGGCCGCTCGAGATGCCGGCGTTCGTTCGTGCCCTCGCAGCTTCGGGCGCGCGGGTGCACGGGGTCGGGGACACGCACCCGAACGGCCTTCCCGAGGGCGTCGGTCGGGCGCTGGCCAGCTACCTGCACGTCCCCGGGATGGGCGACACGGCGGAGGTCCATGCCCGAGTGATTGCCGCGGTGCGCCAGTCGGGCGTCCAGGTGGCCCGCGTGGAGGCGCTGTGGGAGCCGCTGACCGTGCTCGCTGCCGATCTCCGCGCGGAGCTCGGCATTCCCGGGATGTCGGCCGAGACGGTCGTCGGCTTTCGCGACAAGGCGGTGATGCGCGAGCGGGTCCGGGCGGCCGGGCTCCGGGTGCCGCAGACGTTCCGCGTTGGCTCGCGGAGTGCGGCGTGGGAAGCCGCAAATGCCATCGGGTTTCCGGTCGTCGTCAAGCCCGTGGACGGCGCTGGCAGCGCCGATACCACGCGATGCGACACCATGATCCAGTTTGAAGCAGCTCTTCAGACGACGACGGGGCGCGCGGAGCTGCTCGTCGAGGAGTTCATCGACGGCCAGGAGTACACCTACGAGACGCTATGTATCGATGGCCACCCGGTGTACGAGAGTGTGTGCCGATACGAGCCCAACACATTGATCGCCCGTCAAAACGAGTGGATCAGTCCGATCATCCAGTCATTTCGTGATAACTCCGCGCCTGAGATCGCCGCTGGGGTGGAGCTGGGTCGCGCGGTGCTCGGCGCGCTTGGAATGGGCACCGGCCTCACGCACATGGAGTGGTTCCAGCCTGCCCAGGGCGGGCCGGTGTTTGGCGAGGTTGCCTGCAGGCCGCCGGGCGCGAACATGGTCGACCTCATGAATTACAGTGATGACGCCGATCTCTACCGCGCGTGGGCAGACGCGGTCTGCTGGGGCAAGGCGCCGGAGTTCCACGGTGGGGCGGGCGGCCGGCCGTGGAGCGCGGCGATCGTGTTCAAGCGGGCGTCCGGGGCAGGCACGATCCGCGCGATCACCGGCCTCGACGGGTTCCTGCGCCGGTTCGGGCCCCACGTGGCGCGTGAGGAGCTGCTTCGACCCGGAACGCCGCGTCGAAACTGGAAGGAGACGTTCCTCTCGGACGGCAACGTCGTCGTCCGGCACGAAGACCAGGACGAGTGCCGGCGGATGGCGCGGATCTTCGCGGACACCGTGCAGATCCACGCCGGGAGTTGACAGGGCCGGGCGCCCGCGCTAATTGAACGGGGCTTGACCATGGGCGGATAGCTCAGTCGGAAGAGCAGCGCCCTTACAAGGCGCGGGTCGCTGGTTCGAGCCCAGTTCCGCCCACACCCCAATTCCCGAGTTTGCCTCCTGTCAGTTCGCGGAGTGGTAGTTAAGTCGGTTATAACGCCGGCCTGTCACGCCGGAGGCCGCGGGTTCGAGTCCCGTCCGCTCCGCCATCTTGAACCCCCGAGTGAAAGCTCGGGGGTTCTCGCTTTTTCGGCCTCAGCTTCGCTGATGGATTGTGCAAGTCCATCGAAGGGACTTCGCCATGTGACGGCGATTTTGTCTCCGCGGAATTCCGAGTTCGAGCAGAGGAATTCCAGGAGGCGTCTCCTTTTGGGGGGATCCCGGGATTCGTACAGTCCAACCGCGTTTCCCGCGAGTTCGAGCAGAGCGATGCCCTGTTCGACGTGGGATGCGTCAGCCCTGTCGTGGCGAGAGACCTCGTCGCGCAGATGGGCAAGCTCTTCGCGCCACTTGTTCGACCGCTCCTGGAAGTCGTCGACCGTGATCCGGCCATCGAGCCGGTCCTCGTACAGGACGTCCAACCGCCGCTTGAGGGTCGCCTGCTGCTTCTGGAGCTTGGCGACGGCCTCGGCATGGAAGCGCTTCTCGTCCTCGTGGGCATCCTTCAGGCCGGTCTTCACCCACTCGATCACCACCGGGTCGATCGCGAGCTCTCGCAACGCGGTGATGAACATGGTGTTCAACTTCTCGTCGCGCACGTACACGGCGGCCCGCCCGAGCCGCTTGCAGCCGTCGCAGTGGTAGTAGACGTACTTCCCCTTCTTGAGCTCGCCGATGAGCATCTTGCGGTCGCCCTCCGCGGCGCAGACTCCGCAGTGGATCAGGCCGTTGAACGAGAACTCGTGCCGCTGCGGGGCGGCATGGCATGTGCTCCGCCCGGACATGGTCTCCTGCACCTGGGCCCAGAGCTCCGGGGTGACGAGGCGGGGGTGCGAGCCCTCGTACCAGTTGCCGAGCCATTCGTACTCGCCCTTGTAGAGCGGGTTGCGCAGCATGAGGTGGATCGCGCTGACGTGAAGGGGGCGCTTCGTCTTCCACGAGACGATGCCCTGCTGGTTGGCGTCCTTGACCAGGCTGTTGAGCGTGTGCCGACCCGTCGCGTAGAGGTGGAACAGGCGCTTTGCGTAGGGCCCGCGCTCCGGGTCGATGTCGATGATGCGCTTCCCGTCGGCCCGGCCGACGTTGATGTACCCGAACGGCGCGGGGCCGGGCCAGATGCCCTGCTCGGCCTTTTCGAGCAGGCCCTTCTTGACCTCCTCGGACAGGTTGTCGATGTAATTCTTGGCCATCAACACCTTGATCCCGTGAATGAACTTCTCGCCGGACCGGGAGGTCTCCGACAGCACGATCGCCTCTTTCACGAGGTGGATGTCGAGCTCCATGCCGTCCAGCTCCACCCAGTCCTTGAGGTTGCGGTAGAGGCGATCCGTCTTCTCGACGAGGACCGTCCGGCAGGTCGGGTTCGCGTGCAACCACGCGATCATCTTGCTGAAGCTCGTGCGCCCGGCCTTCTTCGCCGTCTCGATGTCGCTGAACTCCTCCTTGATCGTGAACCCGTGTTCCTCGGCGTAGGACCGAAGGAGCTTCTGCTGTGCGGGGATGCTGAAGCCCTCCTTCTCCTGGTCTCGGGATGAGACGCGCGTGTACATGATCGCGGCGACCGTCGCCGCGGGCTTTGAGCCGCGAGGCGTGGTCCGGCGGGGCAAGGGGTCAGGTGTCCGTGTCGGGGCGGCGGTGCGGGTCATGGAGAGTCCGGGCGGAAAGGGGTGCGCGGGGAAGTGTAGGTTGTACTTGACATAAGTAACACGGCCCCGGTACGGGGTCCCGGGGCGTTCGGGATGCGGACATATTATGTCCGATCAAGTGAAAATCTTATCTGTTCAGTCTTCCGCTGTCGAGACCTTCGCGGTACTTCTCAGAAGCACACACCAAGGTCGAACCCCATGTCCATCGCCCCCTACGCGGCCTTACCCCGCGCAATTCGCCTGTTTCCATCACTATCTCTACTTCGGCTCGTCCTTCGTCATGGGGCGGCCTGCGTCGCCCTTGGGCTCGACGTCGCTGCGATCGACGGCGGCGACGACCTGCTCGTCCGGCGCTGGCTCGACGACCGGGCGGGGCTCCTGCCGGCCGCGCTCGCCGATGACCTGGAGCGCATCGACGAGCTCGCCCACGAGCGGGGCGCGACCGCCCTTCAGGATGCGGCCCGCCGAACCGGCGCGGACGTCCGCGGGCTCGGTCTGGACCCCGTCGAGGTGGCCGTCTGCACCTTCCTCGATCATCCGGCCGTCTTCGAGAGCGCGCACGGGCGGCAGCTCGTGCGGACCTTGCGGGGCACCACGGAGTTCATCGGACGGCGTGCCGGGTGCCCCCTGGCTGGGGTTCCGGCGGCGCTAAACGCCCTTGAGGCGACGCTCGGGCACCACTTCGACGCCCGCGCCCGCAGCGCGCATTGCCGCATCATCCGGAGCCGCGACGAAGATCGGCACATCTTCGAAATCGCCCACGGCGCGCTCGTCCGTGCGGATGAGGCCCTCGACGGCGGGCCGCTGGTTTTGCGCGACTCCGCAATGCCGGTGTACCTGGCGGAGAGCTCGCTCCGATACCGCCCGCAGCGTCGCGACGTCGTGGTCTACGAGGCGCTCGCCGGTCGGCTGCGGGTCCGCGCCGGTGATGCGGCGACGCTGCACGCCTACCGCACTGCGTTTGGCGAGCTCCTCTTCGGCGACGCCGGGTGGTTCGGCACGGAGCCGATCGTGAGCCTGGAGCCGCTGATCCGGCTCGGGCAGGCCGTCGAAAAGCCGACAGCCGGCCTTCGTGAAGTGCGCCTGGTCGGCCTCGTGTTGCGGCACGAGGCTCCGGAGGGCAAAATGGCCTTGGACTCGGACGAAATCTGGCCGTACCTGAACGCCAAGCTGCTCGGCGGACTCCAGGATACCGAGCTGCTGGAGGCCTGCTTTCGGGTCTACCCGATCGGGAGCGAGAAGCCCGCGAACATCAAGGTGCGCGCACCGAACCGCGTCGAGTATGGCAGGATGGCGGACGAGTTGTTCCGGCCGTTCCTCGAAGCGCGCGGGTTCCTGGCGCGGGCTGGCGCGTGACCTCGTTCTGGTCGCTCGCGGCCCGTAGTTGGCCACCGTCGCACCCCACCCACCAGCTCGTCACTGCTGTCGGCCCGGCGATGGTCGCCGCGCTCGTGGCCGCCGGCGTGCTCCAGCAGCAGGCCATCCGGCCATGGGGGACAGTGCCATGCACGAGCTGCCGCCAGGACGCGCGGGTGATCTACGAGGCCGGCGGTGCGGTGGCAGTCTGCACTGGCGAGATGGGCTGTGCCGACGAGGACCTCGGCGTCGCGCCCTCCCGGTCGATGATGAACGCCGAGGACTTCGTCCAGCGACTCGCCGTCGCGTTCCAGCTCGACGGGGTGCCCGGTCGGGAGCGGATCGTCATCCCGTTGGGACGACGGAAGATCGGGGACGAGGACGTGGCGGTGGACCTGTGCACGCATCCCCGGCGGCCGGAGGCGCTTGAGGAGCTCGCGCGGCTTGCTCATCGCGGTCCTGCTGTCCGCGTGGTGGTCGTGCCTGATTTTCACAGCCTTCCAGCGGACGTCCCCACCGAGCTCGGCGGCGCTGAGCTGGTCTGGGTCGGGCTGAACGAGGTGATCATGCTCGACGGCGGTTTGCGTGTTGACCTGCAGCCGATCCTGTTGCGACGGCCGTTCCGGGGCGTGCCGGCGTCGGAATTCGGCGGCCTCGCCGTGGACACGACCGGCGCATGGTGGCGCGGCACTCAGCTGTTCACGACCGACAGCGCCCTCGCGCTCGCCCTGCTCCACGTTCTCGGCGAGCGGCCCGGCGAATTCCTTCCCGGGCGCGAGATCTGGCGTCGGCTGTGGCCGGAGGACCACACCCGATCCGGAGCGCTGCCGCGGGGCGCGAACCCCGACACCTTCGACCGGCGGCTCCGGGGGGTGGTGATCGACGTTCGCGGGGCGCTGGCCCGCGTCGGTCTGGATGCGGCGCTGGGGAACCAGTACGGCGGGGCCTACGGACTGATGCTTCCCAGACATCAGGTCCGCGTCGCGTAGTCCCGGACCTCCCGGACCTGCCGGACCTTGCCCCGGACCTGTGGTGCGCGGCGATAATGACGGAAGGAGGCGGGTGTTCGTCCGTTTCCCGGACCTCTGGACCTGTGCCCCGCCCTCTATAGGAGGGGACCACTGCTTTTTGATCGGCCCTCTTCGAAGATCCTTGAAGAAGAGATCGTTTCGGCCTTTACCGGCGGGGGAGAGGTCCGGGAGGTCCGGGGAATCTGAGAAACTCGGGGTGAAGGCGTGGAGTTTTGCGGTACCTGCATGGATCGCCAAGGTCCGGGAGGTCGGGAAGGTCCGGGGATCGCACGGCCGACGACGGTCAACGCACTCTGGGTACCCCCGGCACCCGAGGCCCGTCGTCCCGGTCTGCCACCGGGTCGTACCACCCCGACCAGATGCCGGTCGCCGGGTAGACTAGCTCGAGCTGGATGAGCTCGTCAGGGTGCCGTTTCTGCCAATAGGAGTGGAAGTCCATCAGGTGGGTCTCGCCGTACCCCATGCGCCAGCCCATCGAGTACCGGTGGAGCTCGGGAAGGGCGATCCAGAGTGGGAGCACGGCGTCCTCGGGGACCTGCGGCCTCGGGAACCGACGGAGGCGATCTCGGACCTCGGTGAGCGCGAACCCGAGCAGGTTCTCTCCCTTCCACGCGGTGACGTCTTCGACGCCGGGAGCGTTCCCGGCCATGCCGATCCCCCAGATTCGATCGACGGGGCTGGCCTCCACCAGGATCTCGTCGCCGGTTGAGAACAGCCAGGCGAGCAGGGAGGGGTTCTGCCTGAACTTCTCGACGTTCCCCGTCCG
Source organism: uncultured Pseudomonadota bacterium (assembly GCA_903844155.1). GTDB lineage: Bacteria > Myxococcota_A > UBA796 > UBA796 > SXON01 > CAIUMM01. The sequence continues at coordinate 10,933 of CAIMSU010000202.1, forward strand.
GACGATGCCGAACCGGGCATCGTTCCAGATCCGATCGTCGAAGTCCTTCACCTTCCGACCGAGCGCCTTCGCAGCTCCCGGCGTCGCCGCGGCCAGAATTCTGGCGTGGGTTTCGACGTCCTCGAAGAGCAGGGCTTTCTGGGCCATCATCCAGTGCTCTGCTGTCCGGTAGGTCAGGCCGTCCACGGAAAATGGGGCTTCCCACCACTGGCTCAGCAGCCACGGTCCGTACCCGGTTCCCGAGTGGCCCCAGAAAAACCGGAAGTGCAGCTCTTCCCCGGCGAGCTGCCGAGCGTGGAGGGCGCTGATGCGGGAGTTCATCGGCTCCACCTATCGGGCGGCGAACCACGGGGCGGCATCGCGGCCCAGGCGGTTACCCGCGGTGAATGTTGCTCCTCCTGCTCGGGTGCGCCGTGCATCGGGCTCCCGCACCGTCCAGCGCGGATGCCGCCGCCACCCCCCAGCCGGCTCCGGCCGCGACCTCGCCAGGCGGAACGCAGACAGGCGGTCTTGGCGCCCGGGGTGCTGTCGGTACGTGGTCGGAGCCCCCACCTGAGGCGGCGACGGCACCCGGCGCAGCCGTGGGCGGCGACGCGGTGATCCTCGGGGCCCTCGACAAGGCAGTGATCGACGAGGTGGTGAGGCGAGACATGTCGCGGCTTCGCTACTGCTACCAGCGCGAGCTGGCGAAGCTTCCGACGCTCAGCGGCAGCGTCACCGTCAAGTTCGTGGTCTCAAGCACCGGGACGGTGAGCTCGGCCAGCACGGGAACGACCACCCTCGGGAACGCCGAGGTCGAGGGCTGCCTGAATGCCCGGTTCATGGAACTCGTGTTTCCACGGCCGGCCGGGGGCGGGATCGCGATTGTCAAGTACCCGTTCGAATTCATGCTGCACTAGCTGGCTTTGGGGACTCGCGCCGCCACCGCACGAGTCGGGTCGGATAACAGCGGGCCATGGATCGGAAGTTGCTTAGGGACGGGTCGCAGCGGTGAACGTCAAGATCATCGCCCTCGGCGGCGGCGCAAGCAACGCCGTCAACCAGATGATCCGCGCGGGCGACATCGCCGCCGACTTCATCGCCGCCAACACCGATGTTCAGGACCTCAAGCGATCCAAGGCGCCCACGCGTCTTCAGGTCGGAGCCGCGCTCGTCAAGGGCCTCGGTGCGGGCGGCGACGCCGAGATCGGCCGGGCGGCGGCAGAGGCCGACCGCGAAGCCATCGCTTTGGTGCTCGCTGGCGCGCAGCTGGTCATCGTCGTCGCGGCGCTCGGGGGCGGGACGGGGTCAGGGGGTGCGTCCGTTATCTGCCAGGTCGCGAAGGCTGGGGGTGCCGTGGTGGTGAGCGTGGTCACGCTACCGCTCCCGTTCGAAGGGCGAAGGCGGCGGATGGTCGCGGACGCGGCTCTCACCGCGCTCGACGGCAGCGCGCCGGACCGGAACGTCGTCGTCGAGATTCCCATTCCGCCGCGAGAGGACGGCGTGAGCCTGGCCGGGATGTTCGCACTCACCGACGCGGCCGTCGCCGCGGAGGTCCGGTCGGTGATCTCTGGCGGCTTGCCGGGGGCCTGACGTCGTCGAGCCCGGCTTCAACTAACGGTCAGCTAACAATCGACTTTCCAAATTCGACTGTCTGAACCTGCTGACTCGGGGACGTCGATGTTGAATGGCGGTTCATTCGTCCCGCCCGGCCTGCTTTTCGGCCTCTTCAGCTAACGGTCAACTAGCGGATCGAAAAAGGGCTCCGGCGTATCGGGATGGCGTTCACCGACGAGCCCATCCCGATGCCCGCCCTCTCGATTCCCCACGTCAGCCCTGCGCTTGCCCGCAGCGCACGCGAGCACTTCCAGTGCCTGTATGCGCGCCCGCTGAGCGATGACGACGGGCTTGAAATGGCGACCAACGCCCTCGGAGCCTTCACCGTGCTCCTGGAGTGGCACCTCGAGGACACCGCGAAGGCCCCGTCGCCCGCTCCCCCGATCCGGACCTTCCAGAAGAAGCGCCGGAGTCCTGCCACGTCCGTCCCGTCCCTCAAGGAGTAGCCCATGTCCGTCCTGTTCACCGTCCTCTTCGAAACCAGCACCATCCACGTCCTGCAGATCCGCGGTCGCACCGCCTTCGTCGCCCGCAACCTCGGCCAAGCCGCCGGGTACTCGGACGGGGGCCAGGGCTTCATCGATCTCATCGTCCGCGAGTGGGCCGCCTCGTTCGAGGAGGACGACGACATCGCGCAGATCACGGGCGCGGATCTCGATGTGCTCAAGCGCGAGGTCCCGCTGCCCGACGACACGAACATGGAGCTCGTGCTCTTCGCCTCCGGCATCGACCTCGCTCTGACCCGGTCCCGCGCCCGCAATGCTCGCTCGCTGCTCGGCTTCCTGCACAGCGCCGTGTTGTCCCAGGTCCACAGCCTTTACGGAGCCATCGACCCAGACGATGGAAACCAGGGCGGCGCCCCCGCAGCGCCTCAGGCACCGCTTGCGGAGGAAGCCCCGAGCCCCTGCCCGCAAGCGCGGCCCACGCTCCGGGTCACGTCCGTGGAGAGGGTCGTTGACATGATCCAGCAGGATCTTGTAGGTCACTTTGCGGACATTGACTCCGAAGGCCGGTCGGTCGAGATCACCGTCGAGCGCGTCTCGGAGCGCGAGCCCGGCGACCAGCGGGAGTTCGAAGCCCTCGTGCAGCTCGCCGAGGACCTTCGCGAGGAGCAGATGATCACCGACCAGGAGTGGCGCGACCTTCGCGTGGAGGCCGTCGAGTTCTTCCTCGGCCGTCCGCTCCGGACGCAGTTGACCTTCGGCGCCTCCAACCTGCCGTTCGCCGCCTGATGCGCTGGAACCCCGACCAGATCCGCGCGGTCCTCGCCTGGATCCTCCCGCGGCACGCTGCCATCGGCGGCGTCACCGAGCTCCGCGCTCTGGGCCGCGGAGCGCGCGCCGGGGTCTGGTCGGCGTTCGTCGGCCCTGACGACATCGACGACATCGTCGAGGCGCTCGCCCCGCTCCCGGGAAGTCCCCGCCCGGTCTTCCCCGACTGGCCCCGGTGCGGCGAGGCGAACCTCTACTTCGGCCTGAACCCCGTGAAGCGGGATGGCGTCCCGGAACGCGGCTCGGGCCTATTCTCCCGAATGAATCGAACCACCCGCGATCGCGACGTGCTCGCCTACTCGATGTTCGTCGTGGACGTGGACCCGGAGAGGATGCCGCACGACCGCGCTGCGACGGGTGCTGAGAAGGCCGAGGCCCTCGCGGTGGTCGAGGTGATTCGGGCGCACCTCTGGGATGCCGGCATCGGGGCGATGTCCGCCGACAGCGGCAACGGGTACCACCTCCTGGTCCCGCTGGTGCCGGTGCCCGGAGACGGCGTGGTCGGGGCAGCCCGCGAGGTTCGGTCGCTGCTCCGGGCGTTCGACACCCGGTTCTCGACGAAGGGTGCGCGCGTGGACACGTCCGTCTACAACCCGTCGCGGATCTTCAAGCTGTACGGCTCCCTCGCGATGAAGGGCGAGCACACCGCCGAATGCCCGCACCGTGTCGCGTCGATCGATCTGTCCGTCGTCCCCGAGGACGTCGATGTCGTCTCCCGGCTGGCCGCGCGGGTCGGGTACAAGGCGGGGCCAGCCCTGGCGACGCCGCCTCGTGCCTCTGCGCGCGAGGGGGCCCAGACCGTCGTCGCTCCGTCGCGGCCGACCACGCTCTGGTCCGAATGGCGCGGCCGCGCTCTGGCAGCGTTGCCGCTCGACGTCGTCTACGGCGACCTGCTGACGGGCAAGGTCACGAACGGCTGGATCCAATGCCGCGACCCCGACTCGGCGTCCGGCGACCAGCGTCCGTCGGCAGGGGTTGCCGACACGACGTCCGACGCCGAGCGCGGCTCCTTCCACTCCTTCCGCGACGGCCGAACGCTCTCCGTTTTCGACTTCCTGATCGCCCGCGGTCAGGCGGGCGACTTCCTCTCGGCGTGCAGTCGGGTCGCCGAGATCGCCGGCGTGGCGCTGCCCGGGCCGGGTGCGATCGGCGAGGGCTCACTGGATCGGCTGCGGGCAACCTGGGCGACGACGGAGGATGATCGCCGCCGCCACGCCGCGGTCCGCGAGGCTGTCGGGGCGACTTCGCAACTACCGGCGATCGAACAACGTCAGGCACTCGACGCGGTGGGCGAGCTGACCGGCCTGTCGGCTGCGCTGTTGCAACGCACGCTCAACGAGGTTCGTAAGGCCGGCCGGAAGGCGACGCAGACCGCGCGGGTGCAGGCCGTCCCCCGTGGCCGGGTCGTCGTCGACTACATCCAGAATCGGGACACGGTGGACGCCTTGTTCGACGCTCTCGTCAGCGCCGTGAAGCCGGTCACCCGGTTCTTCCGCCAGGACCGCGATCTGGTCTTTGTGCGGCGAGGCGTCGGGCCGATCCTGATCACCGAGCGCAACATCGCCGGGCTGCTCTCGGCGCTCGTCGAGATCCGCTTCCTTTTGGAGAGCGAGGAGGGGCAGGAGCTGCTCCGGTACGACGTCCTGCCAACCGACCTTGCTCGCGCTTTCGTCCATTCACCGCGTGTGTCCGCCAGCCTGCCGCTGCTCATCGCGTACACGCGCACGCCGCTCTTCGATGCCGAGTGTCGCCTCGTCGCACGCCCCGGCTTCCACGAGACCTCGGGCATCTTCTACGACGGCGTGGTCATCGAGCCGGGCGCCGGGACCGCGACACTCGACGCCGCGCTCTCCGGCTTCTGTTGGAAGGAGCCGAGCGACCGAGTCAACTTCCTCGGCGCGCTGCTCACCACCGTCACGATGCCGATGTGGACCCGGGGCCACCCGTTCGTCGCGATCAACGGCAACAAGCCCGGCGTCGGGAAGAGCACGCTTGCTCGGCTCCTCGGGCTGCTCGCCGAGGGCGGGACCGAGCCATCGACGGTGTCGTGGTGCCCGGACGAGGCCGAGTTCGAGAAGCAGCTCGCTACGCGAGTCGAGTCAGGGGATCGCGTGATCATCATCGACAACGCCAAGACCGCGAAGCCGATCGAGAGCCCCGTCCTGGAGCGATGTATCACCGACACACGGCTGAACTTCCGGCGTCTCGGCTCCAACACCAGCATCTGCCGTGCGCAGAACGATGTGCTGTTCTGCGTCACCATGAACCTCGTGCAGATGGGCGCGGACCTCCGCCGCCGCGCGCTTCCGGTGAACCTGGAGCTGGCCGTCGATGTTCGCCACGCGCAGTTCACGCACGATGACGTGCTCGGCTGGGCGCAGGTCCACCGGGAGAACGTGATCGCCGAGCTGCTCGGGCTGGTCCAGCGGTGGCTCGACGCTGACCAGCCCCTCGCCGTCATCCCCGCGCGCCACAGCACCGGCCACCGCTGGGCCGCGACCATCGACGGCATCCTCACGCACGACGGGCTGCCGGGGTTCCTGTCGAACTTCGAGGCCAGCGAACATGCCTTCGACCCCAAGTACACCGTCATGCTCGACATCGTGCGCGGGTTCGCCGACCGGGAGCCGATGACGCCGGGCCAGTGGGCAGGCGTGCTCGGGGAGGTGATGGAGGACAGGTTCAAGGACCGGGGAGGTCAGATGCGGTCGGAGCGGGCGCGTGCCACGATCGTTGGGGCGCTGTTCACCGAGTACCTGGATGCGCGGTTCGAGGTGGACGGCGTGAGCTACGGGCTCGTGCGGGAATGGCCGGAGGGGATGGGGAGGCCGGCGAGGTGGGGGATCCGGGTGGCCTAAGAATCGTTGAGTCGACACTACACGTCCCCCAGCGGCGCGCCGTCGGGATACGCGGAAGGCATGAGCCTTGCCACCGCCGATCGCCATTATCCGCCCGATGGACGCCCGACTGGCTCGACCGACAGACAGGGACTGCGCCGCGCCGCTGCTCAACGGCCGAGTTTCAAGTTCATTGACCTTTTCGCAGGCATCGGAGGCCTTCGCCTCGGGTTCGAGTCGATCGGGGGCGAGTGCGTGTTCACCTCCGAGTGGAACGCCTACTCCCAGAAGACCTACCGGGCGAACTTCGGCGAGGACGAAGCTCACCCCATCGTTGGCGACCTTCGAGAGGCCGGTGACTTGCTGCCCAGAGACTTCGATGTTCTGTTGGCGGGGTTCCCCTGCCAGCCTTTCTCAATCGCTGGGGTGAGCAAGAAGAATGCGCTGGGCCGACCTCACGGCTTCGCCTGCGAGGCGCAGGGGACGCTGTTCTTCGACGTCGCGAAGATCATCAAGGACCGTCAGCCGGCGGCGTTCCTGCTCGAAAACGTGAAGAATCTTCGGAGCCACGACAAGGGGAACACGTTTCGCGTCATCCGTGACGTGCTTGAGAAGGAACTCGGCTACGAATTGCATGTCCAGGTTCTTGACGCGAAAGGAGTCGTTCCTCAACACCGCGAGAGGGTCTTCATGGTCGGGTTTCGAGATCCGAGCCACTTTTCGTGGGAGCAAGTCCGCCTGCCGGCCGCGGAAATCGGTCCGCGCTTGGGGAGCATTCTCCACCCTCAAGATGGGAGTGAGCAGCCGGAAGCTCCGTACACTCTCGGGGCCGAGGCGACGGTGTCACCACGCTACACGCTGACCGACCACCTCTGGACCTACTTGCAGGGCTACGCCGCCAAGCACAAGGCCAAGGGCAACGGCTTTGGCTTCGGGCTGGTTGGGCCGGACGACGTGACGCGGACGTTGTCGGCTCGCTACTTCAAGGACGGCTCGGAGATTCTGGTCCGGCGGGAAGGCGGCGGACCGCGCAGGCTCACGCCACGGGAGTGTGCGCGGCTCATGGGCTTCGACCGTGGCGATCGTCGATTCAAGATTCCGGTGTCTGACACGCAAGCCTACCGCCAGTTCGGAAATTCTGTGGTAGTTCCGGTCGTCGAAGCGATTGCTCTGGCGATGGCACCCCACATCGCGTTGCGGCTAACCGCCAGCCAACGAGCTGACGCGCAATTGGTGGCGCCTGCGGCCGCAATGTGAGCTGGGCAAAATGGCAGATATCCTCACTCCTCAGGCCCGGCACGCGCATATGGCCCGGATCCGCACTAAGGGGACACAGCCCGAGGTGCGGGTGCGCCGGTGGCTTTATTCGCGCGGAGCGCGCTATCGGCTCAACGCGACGGCCCTCCCTGGTTCGCCCGATATTGTCTTCATCGGTGCGCGGACGGCTGTCTTTGTGCATGGGTGCTTTTGGCACCGCCATGCCGGCTGCAGGTTCGCCTACACCCCCAAGACACGCTCCGATTTTTGGCTCGCAAAGTTCGATGCCAACCGGGACCGAGACGATCGAGTCGAGCGGGAGCTCCGAGACATGGGGTGGCGGGTGATCGTGGTCTGGGGATGCGGACTCACGGATGAGGCGTTGGAGGTGACGTTCGCTGGCGCGAACCTCATTCCAATCACGCGGCCCGTAGCCGGTTTGGATCGATGACCGAGGGCGACGAGACGCGCGGGGACTGGGTCCTGGTCGGTGGGCGTGTCTGCCTTCAGCCCGAACGCGGCCCACTTTTTGGCCCGTCCGTCATGGAGGTCTTTCGCGCTGTGTTCAGCGGTGATTGTCCCGTCTTGGGCGGGATCCAGCCAATCCGCTCACTGCGGGAGGCACTCCCATCCATGACGTTTTCGCGATTTCCGGCGGATGTCGCGCTGCGGATAACCGGCGGACCCGGGGCGGCTCTCGGCATGGAACTGGGCGCGTTCGCGGATGGGTGCTGGACTGATGTGGAGAGAGAAGCTGACCAAGTCGTCTGCAACGGGACGTGGTTCCCGCTCGAGGAGGGATCGGTTGCCGCGGCAGCCGACTGGCTTTTGGAACGAGGAATGGGGGTTGACGGTCGGGCCACGCTCGGGGACCTAGTCCGGCTCCGGGCTGCACAGCAGCTGCCGTTTCGCCTCATCGACGAAGTGGGGTCGGGCAACTGGGTCGCCCCGCGCATCGAGGGCCCCGGTCCGGCGGGAATCCCGGGTCTGATGGGCACCCTGTATGGCTACCAAGCGCAAGGGGTCGGATTTTTGAACCGCGTGGCGGCGGAAGGGATCGGTTGTGTGCTCGGGGACGAGATGGGCCTCGGGAAGACTCTGCAGATCATCGCCCTTCTTCTGCTCGAAACGGCCGCGGGGCGTCGACCTTCGCTTGTCGTGGCCCCGACCACGCTCCTTGAGAACTGGAGGCGTGAGCTGTCGTTGTTCGCGCCGACGCTCGCTGTCCTGGTGCATTGGGGATCCGATCGAGCGGGAGCCCCGCGTCGGCTCGAAGTCCCGGATGTCGTGATCACGTCTTACGACATTGCTATCCGGGATGAGCCGGTGTTGAGCTCGGTGCAATGGAACATTGTCGTTCTGGATGAGGCGCAGAACATCAAGAACAGCGATGCGCAGCGAACCTCGGCGGTAAAGGGATTGCCCCGACGAGTTTCGATCGCCGTGTCTGGCACGCCGGTGGAGAATCGGCTTGAGGACCTCTGGTCGATTGCCGACTTTGTCCTGCCTGGATTTCTTGGCGACCTCCCGTCCTTTCGCATTCGGTTCGCGAACGAGCTCGCGGGGGCAGCCGCGCTCGCCCAAGTGATTTCACCGCTCCTGCTTCGGAGGAAGGTCGCCGAGGTCGCTCAGGACCTCCCGTCCAGGATTGAAATCCCCCAGGCCATCACGATGGCTCCAAGGCAGGCCTCAGAGTACGAGGCCTGTCGCCAAGAGGTTGTTGCCGAATACGGGCCCTCAGCCGGTTTGGTGTCACTTACACGGCTGCGGGTGTTCTGTGCCCGCCCCCACTACGGCCACCCGCCGAACGAAACGCCGAAGTACACTCGATTGCTTGAGATTCTCGGCGAGGTATTCGCCGCGGGGCAGAAGGCCTTGGTTTTCGCCAGCTTTCAAGATACCCTTGACACGCTGTCGTCGGACGTCGCCCAAAGATGGAGTTCGGGGTACTTCCGGGTGATAGATGGGCGAGTTCCTGTCGGCGATCGTCAGACGGTCATCGACGGCCTATTCGCCGCGACCGGCGCGGGCGCTCTCTTTCTCAATCCGAGGGCCGCTGGAACCGGGTTGAACATCACCGCTGCGAACCATGTCATTCACTTTGACCCCGAATGGAATCCGGCGGTGACTGACCAAGCCACCGCCCGGGCCTATCGACGAAAGCAGGAACTCCCGGTGACCGTTCACCACCTTTTCTACGCTGGAAGCGTGGAGGAGGTGATCGTCGGTCGTGCATCGTTCAAACGTGACTTGGCGAGTGAAGCGACTACCGGTCATGTCGGTGAGGCCGAGTTGTCCACTTTGGCGTTGGCGCTGGCCGCGTCACCGTTTTCCATGGGGGAGTTGGTATCATGAATGGCGAAGTCAGAAAGCGTCTTAGCGCTAACGATGTCGGGGATACCGGTGCGCATCAGGCCGGCATCCTCGTCCCAAAGGAGGGCAAGATTCTCTCCTTTTTCTGTAGGCTCGATCCGCGCGAGGTCAATCCTCGTGCCGCAATCGTGGTCCGAGAGCGTGGGGACTCCACTCGCTGGGAGTTCAACTTCATTTATTACAACAACCGCTTTCGAGGCGGAACGCGCAACGAGTATCGCCTCACCTGCATGACGACCTACCTGCGTGCCGTGAATGCCCGAGCCGGAGACGAGTTGGCCTTCACCAAGGACGAGAACGGGTCGATCGTGCTGGAGTGCGTCCGCGCGGGCAGCGCCTCGAGCGATGACGACGGCGATGTGCTGGTCTTGTCGGGCGGATGGAAGATCGTTGAGTTCTAGGCTTCTGGACCCGGACCTGAGCGTGGCTCGCGAGCAGGGCGCTCCGCGAGGTGCCCTGTTCGCCCTCGGAGGAGCCTTCCCAACCGTCCGTTCGCGGACGCGCTCGGTCGCCGCTACTTCAAGAAGCCAGTATTGTGCGTTTCCGAACCTGTCCGACCCTCTCAATCTTCTCCGACCTAGGAACCACCATGGATGACCTGTTTGACCCCGTCGATGTCCCCCCTGACGTAGCTCGAATCGTTGAGGGTCTCCGGGATACGGGGTACCTCTTCAATACCGCCATCGCCGACGTCATTGACAACTCGATCGCTGCCGGGGCGTCGCGGGTTGACGTTCGGCTTGCGGTCGACTTCGCTGGAGTCCTCATGGTTTCCATTGGCGACGACGGGTCCGGGATGGATCGAGCGGGAGTCATTGAGGCGATGAAGTACGGATCCAAGCGCAGGGCCGATCCCGCCAGCCTCGGCAAGTTCGGGCTCGGCTTGAAGACGGCGTCCACTGCCTTTTGCCGGCGCTTGGTGGTGATCTCTCGTCCGGACGGCGCAGCTCCGGCCCTGCGCGCGGCGTGGGACTTGGACGCGCTTGCGACTGCCAATGCCTGGAAGCTTGAACTCGCTGCACCCACGAAAGACGAGTTGAAATTGCTGGACGTCGTCGCGCCCTCGCGGGCCGGGACCCTTGTCGTCTGGGAAAAGGTGGATCGGCTGCTCAACAACTACCAGCGCCCGGACGGTCAGCCACTCAAGAATGCCGCGAAGAAGTTGGAGGTAGCGCTCCGTGAACACATCGCACTGGTGTACCAGCGCTTCTTGGACCCTGCCGATTCTCGGGCCCGGACTTTGACGATCAGCACGAACGGTGTCGAGGTCCCCGCTTGGGATCCCTTCTGTCTCGGCGCGACACTCAAACCCGCACTGGAGAAGGACGTGGAGACCGTACTTCCAACCGGCGTAAAGGCCTCCTTCAAGGTGCGCGCCTTCATCCTTCCCCGCAAAGAGGAGTTCACAAATGAGGCGCTTCGCGATGCCGCGCGAATCTCGAACGAGCGTCAAGGTGTCTACGTGTATCGAGAGAATCGGCTGATCCACGGCCCGGATTGGCTGGGCATGTACAAGCAGGAGCCGCACTTTTCGCTCCTGCGGGTGGAACTGTCATTCGATCACCGGCTGGACGAGGGCTTCCAGGTTGACATCAAGAAGTCCCGTATCTTGCTGAACGAGCATTTGTTCGACTGGCTGCGGGACAAGTTCTTGGCCGCACCGCGACGTGAGGCGGAGACGCGTTACCGCAAGGGCGAGGCCAGCGTCGCAAAGGGGGCTGCCGCGCTGCTGCACACGACCTCGAATACGACCATCGAGCAGAAGTCCGGCGTACTCAAGACCGCGCAGGTCACGAACGTGGACGAGAAGAAGGGTGAAGTTACGATTACGAACAACTCCGGGCAAACCACGGCCAAGCTTCGGATCGTCACTTCGGACGAGCCTGGCATCGTGCATGTCACCACCGCCGACTCGTTGGACAACGGAGTGCTCTGGGCAGGGGCGTTGATGAACGGCGCAGCGGCGGTGACCTTGAATACGAGTCATCCGTTCTACCCCAAGGCCTACCTTCCCAACAAGGCGAACAGCGTCGTCATCCAAGCGCTCGATTTCCTGCTCTGGGCCTTGGCCCAGGCAGAACTCAACAACGTCAGCGACGGCAACCGAGAGGCGTTTGAAGAGTATCGGATTGAGGTATCCCGCAATCTCAAGCGTTTGGTCGCGGACCTGCCCGACCCCCCGGAATAGCGCGCGATGACACGCTCTTTGGATGTTCCGCGCCTCGCGCGCAGGATGACCGGCCGATTTGGTGTAGGTCTCTGCGCCGCCGTGTCGCGGATCGACGGCTCGGATTACCCCTGCATTCGGTCTGAGGACTTGGTGGCCCCGAACGGCTTCGGGGTCGCGGTCGCCCGAACGCCGCTTCGAGTCGAGGCTTCCTTTCACCCAGACAATTATTCGCGGAAGATGCTCGGGGCGATGTCCGAGGCCGACGAGGAGGCGCGAGGCTGCTTTGCTTCCCTGGCGTTGGCTGCGGGGGACGAGGGGCAGCGCGTCTCGGTGATTGTCGATGGGGATGTCGTTGACGACGTGCGATCGTTGCCCCCCGCACCTTGGCGCCGGTTGGAACTTGAGGTCGATGCTCGTATCCCGGGCGGAAAGGTGCCGGACGACTTCGTCGACGAGTTGACTCTGCGCGTCGTGAGCACCTGCTTGGGGTTGGCGTTGGCGCTGCTTCCGATTGAGGATGTGGGCGGAGGGGCTTTTGCTGGCTCAGCAGGGCTTCCGGAGGGTGCTCGCGTGCGCGTGGAGGTCAACCGCTACGAGCGTAGCCCGGCGAACCGGGCGGCGTGCATTGCCCGTTATGGTACGCGCTGTTTGGCCTGCTCCTTCGACTTTCGGGCCGTATATGGGGAATTGGGCGAGGGATACATCGAAGTACACCATCACACGCCGGTGTCCGCCATGGGCGGATCTTACCGGGTCGATCCGGTCAGGGATTTGTCGCCGGTCTGCGCTAACTGCCACGCGATGCTCCACAGGCACGACCCGCCAATCTCGATCGCCGAGCTGCGCGAGCAACTCAATCAACGACGCCTGGGCCGCTGACGCCCGGAACTACGAGATAGTAAGCTGCATCTTGCCTTGGGCGACGGAGAGGTCGAAGCTCTGACCCGGCTTGAGCAGAGGGCCGAACGACGGGTGCCAGCACCGGTCCTCTGGTGTCCGTCCGGCGCCCGAGCGTTCGGAGGCGTAGTAGTGCAGTTGAATCACCTGCTGCAGGTTGACGAAGTAGACGTTTACGTGAGTGCTGAAGATCTCGTCGCCCCGAAGGTGCGGAGAACCGTGGGCTGCGAGCACGGCACGCAGCGGAGCGGTGACTACGACCGCCATCTTGTCAACGTCAGTTTTGGAGATCTTCTTCGACGCCATACCACTTCCTTCTGAGTCCGGCTATCATGCTCACGATCAGAGGCCCGTCAAGTGCTGAGGATCTCGGACTTCCCGCCGAACGCCCCCCGCACGATCCCGATCAACGTCCCCCGGTTCCGCGCCAGAAACCCGTCGATGTACGCGCCCTCGACCCCCGCCGGCGGCCGCGCCCGCAGCACGCCGATCGCCACGTTCAGCAGCCTCTCCGCATCGAGGCCCCTCCTCGCCCCCGGTCCCGCCGCCTCTCGTCCCCGCCGAGTCCGCGTCCTGTCGATCGCGTCCCGCAACAGCGTCGTCAGATGCCCACTCCGCCGCCCCTTCGGCGGGAGCACGTTGTGCCCCTCGACCAGCACGCGCTCCAGCTCGTCGAGCTCCGGCACGTCCGCGGCTTCGACGACCGCCTCCGACAACAGCCCCAGGTGCGCGCTCAACGTCTCGTACCGCCGCGAGCCGCTCGCCCGCCCGTAGATCTCCCGCCATCCATCGAGCCAGCCCCGTAGATCCGACCAGGTGATCCGCGTCCCCGGCGTCCCCGTCATGGTCCCCGGCGCAACGGCCCCGAGGCCCGCACGCGCCGCCCACCCCCGTTGCAGCTCCGCCGCCCGACCCATCTCCGCAATCTTCGCCCGCTGCTCAGCGATCGTTCTCCGCGCCTTCTCCAGATCCTTCCCCAACTTCGCCGCCCGCTTCCCGTCCTCGCTCTCGCGCTCCGGGAGCCTCAACAGTTTCGTTGCCAGCACGGCGATCGCGGGGAGAAGGTGCGCCGTCGCCGCCCCGAGGTCCTCGCGCCTGGACACAAATTCCTCGTCATGCCCGTCGCCCATCTTGCCATCGAGGTGGGTGAGCTCGTGGACCGCGACCCCGTGCAAAAACGCGGCGAGCGCGAGAGGCCTTTCGCGATGTGCCTTCACGACCTGGGCCATCCGATCCGGGTGGATGAACACGAACCGCCGCCCACCTGGGCGCTCGACGGCCTCGGCGACCACGTTGTCGTCGAGCACGAAGCCTGGCCGGAACGAGCGGCGGATGCGCGCCTCGGTCGCCACCATCCGGAGGGTGCCGTCCCAGGCGAGCAGGTACGGCACCCACTTCGCGTAGTTCTTGCGGAAACGCCAGGCCCGGTCACGGTCGTAGGTCTTCTTCGAAATCC
>CAIMSU010000203.1 GCA_903844155.1 uncultured Pseudomonadota bacterium
CCGGCCGCCAGTTTGGTCCTCGCGCGGCGCCGTCGCCGACTCCGCGTCGGGCGAGGACGCCCGACCCCGGGCCGGGCCCTAACGGCGATTTGGAGTACCAAATCGCCGCGACTTTGCGCGGGCGCGAGCCGGCGACTACGCCGGGGCGCCCGCGCAAAGGTCCGGGCCGTCCGCCGGTTTGGTCCTCGCGCGGCGCCGTCGCCGACTCCGCGTCGGGCGAGGACGCCCGACCCCGGGCCGGGCCCTAACGGCGATTTGGAGTACCAAATCGCCGCGACTTTGCGCGGGCGCGATCCGGCGAGTACGCCGGGGCGCCCGCGCAAAGGTCCGGGCCGGCCGCCGGTTCGGTCCTCGCGCGGCGCCGTCGCCGACTCCGCGTCGGGCGAGGACGCCCAAAGGCCCGAGCCGGCCGCGGGTTCACGTCCCTCGGCGCCGGCCCGGGGATACGTCGTCCCTGTGCCCCAGACCGATGCCCGCATCCGCCGTCCCGATCGGCTGACCACGTGGTCCAACCTCGGGTTTGTCGCGGTCCTGGCGCTCCTGGCGCTGCTGGGTTTGTGGTGGACGGTGCTCATCGGGCGGCTCGTGAACGAGAACCACGATCTGCGCGTGGCGATCGAGGGCGACAGCGCGGTGGTGCGAGCCGAGCATGACCGGCGACGGTTGATGGTGTGGGGCGAGAGCGGGACGATGGGGGTGCTGACGGTCGCGGTGGTGGGCTTTGCCTGGGCGACAGCCATGCGCGAACGCCAGCAGTTGCGGCGCATCGAGGGCATCCTGGCGGCGAGCACGCACGAGTTGAAGACGCCGCTCGCGGGTGTGCGCGCACTGCTGGAGTCGTTGGAGTCGGGCGTCCTTCCGCCCGAAAAGATGGGTCCACACCTGGCACGCGGGCTGGAGGGCTGCGCCCGCCTGGAGCGGCTCGTCGACGGCGTCCTCACCTGGCAGACGGCCGTCGCGCACCCCGAAGCTGCCGGCGAACGCCGTGAAGATCGTCCCCTCGCCGGTTGGGTGGCGTTCCTGCCGGCGAGCGCCGTGGTCGACCTTGGCGCCACGGCGAGCGTGCCGGTGCGTGCGTCGCCGGAGGCCGTCCGCGTGATCCTTGAGAACCTTTGGGAGAACGCTCACAAGTACGGAGGCACGCGCGTGCTGGTCTCGGCCGAGCGCGCCGGACCCTCCGTGCTGCTGCACCTGACGGACGACGGTATCGGGTTCGAGCCGGGCGATGCGCAGCGCATGTTTGAGCCGTACGAGCGGCTCCACACCCACACCCGCGGCACCGGGCTCGGGCTCTACATCGCGCGGTCGCTCGCGCGCGCCATGGGCGGCGAGCTCTCGGCGCGCAGCAGCGGCTCCGGGCAAGGATCCACGTTCACGCTGGCGTTGCCAGCATCCACAGGGGAGCCGGGATGATCCTGGTCGTCGAAGATGAAGAGCTCGTGGCGGACATGGTTCGCCTGAACCTCGAACATGCCGGTTTCACCGTCGAGGTCTGCGGATCCGCCGAGGACGCCATGCCTTTTGTGGACCGGGCCGACGTCGTCGTCCTCGACCGGATGCTGCCCGGGATGGACGGGCTCGAGCTCGCGCGACAGCTCCGTCGGACGCCGGGGAGGCGGGTGCCGATCCTGATGCTGACAGCCCGCAGCGAGGTCGCTGCGCGCGTGGCGGGGCTCGACGCCGGCGCAGACGACTACCTCGCCAAGCCGTTTGCCATGCCCGAGCTGCTGGCGCGCGTGCGCGCGCTGTTGCGACGGGCCCCCACCCCGGACTCCGCTCCGGTCGCCGGCAAACCACCCGTGAACGAGCTGGTCTTTGACCGCTACCGCGTGAATCTCGCCACGCGGGAGGCCGTCACCAACGATGGCCCGGAGATCCTCACGGAGACCGAGTGCCAGCTCCTCATGTACTTCCACGCCCACCCCGGCGAGCTGCTGAGTCGGACCGACATCCTGGAGAACGTGTGGGGGATGGACCGTTTTCCAACGGCGCGGACGGTCGACAACTACGTGCTTCGGTTGCGAAAGTTGTTTGAGCCGGACCCCGAAAACCCCCGGTTCCTGCTGACCGTACGGGGACGCGGGTACTGCTTCCGCCTGGCGTCCGAGGCGGGCGGGACACCGGCGCCCGGGTGAGCCGTACGGTCGACCTGCTCCGCGTGCTCGCGGCCAGCGCCTACGCGCCCCTCGCCGTGCACGATGGCGTCGAGATCGACGTCGTCGCGGGCTCCTGGGCTGCTCGCATCCGTTCGCCGGGCGGTCGCATCGCTGTAGTCGAGTCGCCTGCTGCGACGGTGTCGCCTGCCCCATCGCCGTCCCCCGCCGACGGCCGCATCACCTGCTCGCCCGACGACCTCGATCGCATGCTCCGCCGCCTTTCCCCGGAGGGCGGCGTCACGCTCACCGCCGGGTCCCGCGACATCGCCCCACGCCGTCGCCAGGCCCATCTCGTCCTCGTCGCCGCAGCCCTCAGCTGGGATGGGCCCTGGCCTGCTCCCACCGAGACCACGGTCGCGAACCCCCATCGCCCGCTCGTCGCCGAGGCGCTCTGTGACCTTGCCATCGGCGCCCGCGACCGCGGTTACGTCGCCGCCAACCTCCCCATCCGCGCGACCGACACCGCCGCCGGAACCACCCTCCTCCTCGACGCCGGCACCCACGCGCTGCGCCTGGACGTCCCCGCGCGCGAGCCCGTCACCGAGGGCATCCGAACCCTCGCGCGGCTCGGCCGCCACGTGCACGAGCACGGCGCCCCGCAGGGCGATGCCTGGATCGGCCCAGTTCGCTGGACATTCGAGCCGGATCCGGCCTTTCCGCGTGGCTGGACGATGCCGGAGGGGGTCGGCGGGGTTTGGCTGCTGCGGCGGTCCTGACCGACAGGGCTCACGCCCCGAAGTTCGGCGCCATCGAACCCCCCTCCGGCCTGGCGAGGTCCCCCACGCCAGCGAGAAGGTGGCCGCGACGCGGAGCAGTCGCCCAAAGGTGCCCGCGAGAGTGCCGGGAAACCCACGGTCCCCTCCAGCCTGAAGCCCCCCGCCTACCCCGGCAAGGGAACGGGCGGATCAAACACGAATTGCACCGGGCTCGGCAGGTCCGGCAGCCCGGTTTCCAGCGAGAGCGTGCCGTCGGTCGGGTCAAAGCGCTGGAGATCGCCGGCGCCCGTCTGCGGGTCGTTGCCGACCCACATGCCGTTGCCGCCGTCGCGGACGAGGCCGGAGGGCAGCGCGAGGACGCCGAGTCCGTAGGTAAAGTTGCTTTGGACGTCGCCATTCGCGGAGCGGGAGAGGTGGGCGACGATGCCGGAGGTCTGGTAGAGCACCCACAGCCCGGTGCTGTCGAGGGCCATGTCCGCTGGGTAGGAGAGGCCGCGGGGGCCGGTGCCGTCGTCTGTGTAGGAGGTGAAGGCCGTGTCGGGCGTCAGCGCGCCATCGGCCGGAGCGACCGGCGAAGTGCCCGAAATCGCGCCAACTGCCGGGACATGAAAGACTGTGTCTGTTCCGGGATCCGACAGGTAGAAGCCCGCGTCTGCGTCGAAGTACGCGCGCGATGGAGCCGTCGCCCCCGTGACCGTCCACGAGCGCGCGGGGGTCAGGTCGGTCGTCCCCAGAAAGCTGTTCCGCAGGTCGTCGACGCTGTAGACGAGCACGCCCGCAAAACCGTCGTCACGCGAGGCGACCGTGACCCACAGGTTGCCCTCCGCGTCTGGGACGAGATCCTCGACCTGCGCCGAGTCCAGCGCCGACGACGTCACCTCGTGCAGCACCTTCGCGTCCCCCTTCCCGGTGATGTCCTGTGGTTCGACGACCAGAAACCGCACACCGTACGTCGGCGACGAGATGGCCCAGAGGTTGCCCCAGGGGTCCCAGGCCGCGCCGCGAAGGTCGTTGGTGTTCGGGAAGGAGAGCACGGCGTCGGCCTGCACGGTCGCGCCCGGGTCGGAGATCCCAGGGTAGCCGGCCAGATCTTCGCCGGAGATGCCCCACATGCGCGCGCTCGACGGCTGCGGCTGGGCATCCACGGTCAGGTCCGTGGTCCCGCCGTCCGGAATGCAGACCTCGCTGACGGTCCCGGTGAGCAACCCTGACGCCGACCCGGCGTACTGGTCGGGAGCGGCCACTCCCCGACGCACCGAGATGGTGTAGGTCCCACCAGGCACATCCAGCGTGCCCGTCGCCGTGAGCGTACCGGCGAGCGCGCCCGAGCTGTCGTGCACGTCGACCGCGGGTGCGGAGATCCACTGCCCGTCAACGTGCTTGGCGGTCAGGCTGAGCGTGCCCGTACCGCCGGAGGCGCAGGCGCCGGAGTCAGCGCCTTTTCCGGCGCAGGCGGCGAGGGCGAGGGCGAGGGACGAGGTGCTGATGCTGCGTGCGATCATCGTCAATTCCTATCCCGCGCCCGTGCCGAACACCCGCCTGACAGGCCACGTCGGCGTGCTTCCCGGCTAGAGATCGTACAGCATGTACTGCAGGATCTTCAGCACATCGTCGTTGGTGTTCGGCACGACGCGGAACGTGGAGAACACCACCTTGCCCTGCACATCGTTGAAGCTGATGAGCATCGGCGACGAGGTCAGCGTGTAGTCGTCCAGGCCGTCCGAGTAGCTCACGTTGCCGGTGAGGTGCACGGACACCGACGTGTCTACGTTCTCGATGGGCGGCCAGACCGGAAGATCGTATTGGATGCTGACGAAGTCCTTGGTGAGGTACTCGGCCATCGCGGTATCCGAGACGGCTGAGTTCACGACGTCGTAGTTGCCCGTCTGCGCGTCGTTCGGGATCTCGTCCGCGCCTACCCAGTCCACGCGGTCCGGCCAGGCAAGCTCGACGGCGTCGTACGCCCAGTCGCTGGCGTAGAAGCTGCCGCCAGCCTCCACATACTGCTGGATGTTCGCGATGTTCTGCGCGGGCACGGGGTCCGAGGAGTCGGTCAGGTTGTAGATGACACCGTCCTCCGTGAAGCCGCCGTTCACGAAGATCAGGTCGTACGCGGCCATGCCCTCGGGGTCCCCGAAGAATGCGTTTGCGGCGTCCATGCTCTCGCCGTCGATGACGGTGTAGTTGGTGAAGCCGAGCTGCTGCAGCACGACGTCAAAATCATCGTACAACCCGCTGACGATCGCGATGTTCAGGTTCTGCGGATCAAAACAATCCGGCTCGGCGAGGGTGATGTCCTGCCCGGACCCGACGTAGATGTCCTCCTGGTCAAGCAGCGTGTCGCCAGACTGGACGTAGAGGGTGTACGTGCGGTCGCCCGGGAGGTCCGCGAGCATCCACCGCCCGTCCTGGTCCGAGTAGGCGCTGACGGTGTCGTAGATCACACCCTTGTCGTCCGTCACGTTCACGTACGCCATCGCGTCTGCCAGCCAGCTACGGCCTGACGGATCGCAGACGCGCCCGCTGATTGTGCCGGGCTGGGTCGTCGGCACGTCCTTCGGCTTGTAGACGAGCGCGTTCTCCTGGCAACCTGCAGCCAGGAAGGCGAGGAACACCAGGGACATGGTCCCGGGGCTGGAGCGGGTGGGGGTGCGGGGCGTGAGGCTGGTCATCGAGGGCTCCAGGACGGTCGGCAGTATATCCGAACTACGGCGGATTCGGTCCGGATGTGACGCAGAGTTCGCTGTACAGCGTCAAGAGCGCCGAGACGCGCCTCGGCCACCCCCATTCGTCGAGGACGACGGCCGCGTCGAGCGGACCGGCTGCATGCGCGGCGAGGACGGCGTCGGCGAGGGCGACGGGGTCGGTCCCCCGCGCCACCACCTCCCCGGGCACGCCTCGCGCACACCCGGGCGACACGACCGTCCGCAGCCCCAGCGCGGCATAGTTCAGCAGCTTCATGGGAAATCCGCGACAATGACGTCGCGGGACGACGGCAACGTCAGCACCCGCGATCCAGTCGCGGGCCGCGCTCCAGTCCGGCGCCCGGACGACGGTCGCACCAACGGGTAGCGAGGTGGGCGCGGCTTCCTGCGCGTGGGTGACGATGAGGAGACGCCAGCCCGGCAGGAGCGCGAGGGTCGATGAAAGGGAAGCCAGATCCTGAAAAGCATCCAGCGTTCCGGCGTAGACGAGCCAGCGGCCGGGACCCGCTCTCCGGGGGCGGACACCGGCAAACTCCCGAGGTTCGACGCCCGGCGGAACAACGGCGACGGGGCAGAGCGTCGTCCGGCACAACCCACTCCCACCCCACAAAGCGACCGCGCCGTCCGCGAGCTTCGGGGCGATGAGGTCCAGCACCCGCCCCAGCCTCCGCCCGAGCGTTCCCCCCGTCAGCCCGCCATACGTCGGGAGCTCCTCCGCCATCGCCGTGTGCTCGCCGTAAACCAGCCTTGCCCCAGGGACAGCCGTGATCGCTGCACGACACGCGAGCACGGCTTCGTGGTTGTGGGCGTGGACCAGGTGCGGCCGCCAGTCCCGAAGCAACCGGGCGACGGATCGGCTGAGGAAGCCGTCCAGCAGCGGCTTGACGACGTCGGGACCGCTCCGGCTCCGCCGGTAACCGGGCACGCCCCTCGCCCGAACGATCGGGATTCCGTCGCCGGCCCCGTCAGCCCCGGAGCGACCGTGACCGTAGCATGCGATGATCACGTCGTGACCGGCATCCCGCAGGGCACGCGCCGTTCCGGCAAGCAGCACCTGCGAGCCCTGTGGCGCGGGGAAGGCGAACGCGCCGACCTGGAGGATCTTCAGTCGACCCGCCACAGGCTCGCCCACAGGTCCGCGCCGTCCCGCAGCTCGCCCACCTCGGTCACGGACACCCCGGCCGAAAGGGCGGCCCTTCGCACCTGATCAGGGTTTGGACTCCAATTGTAGATCATCGGCGCCGTCGCACGGAGGGAGAGGTAGTAGCCCCCGCGCGCCAACGTGAGCACCCGCCACGGCTCGCGCACCTTTCGGGAGAACGCCGCCCAGGTGTGGGTGACGAGGATTTCCGGAGCCCGAATGTCGATCATGCCGTACACCTCGTAGTCGCTGGTGACGAGCTCATGCACGTCGTTCGCGCGGAGCAGGCCGACGAGCGCTGCCTGACCGCTCTCGCGAAAGGTCGACTGTGGGGCCGTCGCGAGCACCGCGTCCGTCTCCAGGAGCTGATTCGCCCCAGCGCAGACCGTGGGGGCGATGAGAACGCCGGCGAAGATGGCTCGAGGAACCGACCGCGGACGGAAGACGAGCGCGGCAAATCGACACGCCGCCAACGCCATCCACAGGCACCAGAAGATGCTGGCCTGGGCGAGGTGATGCAGATCGTGGTTCGCCAGGTACAACAGACCAACCTGTAGTGGACACAGCAGCGACAAAAACCGCAGCAACGCGTCTGACGGCGACGGAGCCCCCGAACGATCCCGCCAGGCGAGCGCACTGCCGGCCACGAGGATGACGAACCCGAACGCCCGACCCGCCGACAGCACCGGCACCGACCGCGCCCCCAGCGCCCAGCTCCAAAATGCATTCGGATCGCCGAGGAACGCCATCAGGTTCTCCCCGCTCTCCCGGGCCATGGCGCCGGTCGAAAACAGCCTGGACACCTGCAGATCCAAGGTGTCATGGCTGTGAACCCGCAGCGCCTCGGGCACCATCGCGCCGTGCGCGATCCCGACGAGGGCTGGCGCCAGGCCGACCAGCCCAAACGCCAGGATCGGCCAGCGGATCGGCGCTGGCGCCTTGACCGCCGGACGATCCCAGCGCGTCAGGAGCGCCGCGACCCCGATCGCCGTCAGCGTGCACACGAACGTGACCTTCGCCTCCAGCCCGAACGCGATGCCGAGCATGATGCCGAGCGTGCCGTGGGCGCCGCCCCGCCACCGTCTCGACCAGATGGCCCACACCGTCAGGAGCGCGCCTGCTTGCAACAGCACTTCCGTCCCCGACAACACGCGCTTGTAGAACACGAAGCTCCAATCCGACGCCAGGAGCAGCGCGGCGATCCCCGCTGGCAGCTCTCCGGCGTGAATCATGACAAAGCGCGACGCGAGGAGCAGGAGCAATCCCCCGAGCGCGACGCCCGTCCACGCCCCCGCCCGCCAGCCCAGCAACGCCCGAGCGCACGCGGCGGGGATGTCCGAGAGGCCGCCAGTGTAAGCGTTCACCGCGACCGGCACAGAAACGGGGCCAAAAACCAGCCGTTCCACGGGCCGCGTCTGTTGGGACGTCAGCGGCCCCAGCGCCGGAGCGGCGAGCGTGTCGGGAGGCTCAACCTGGGCCAGCACCCGCGGTGGCGACGTCGTCCCCCAGCCGATCGCCACCTCGCCGACCAGCCCGACCTCGCGCGCCGAAAGGCACGCCAGCATGACGTAGACCGCCAGCCCGGGGAGCCAGAAGGCCTGGAAGCGGGGCCATCGCACCATGGCGAGGACTTATTGCAGGCGTGGTCGCCGGGCCCGCTCCGGACGCCGACCCGAAAAATGAAAGGGCCCCGGTCCGAAGACCGAGGCCCCGCGCGCAACGCCCCGCCGAAGCGGAGCGCCGCAGCTCACTACGACCCCATGGTCGTGGAGCTGTCGCTGGTGCTGCCCGTGCAGGCCACAACCTGGGTGGTGACGGCGAAGGCGACGATGAGGGCGAGCAGGATCTTGATAGCGTTCATGGTAGGGGTCTCCTCGAAGTTACAAACCCGGTGGTCGCCGGGCACGAGCGCCGGACCGGGGAGGAGCCAGCGCACGCGAAAGGTACCGAAATGCTACGTGGTTGTCAAGACTTTTTTGTGAACTGGGATGCGATGACGGCGTGAACGGCGCCCGGCAGGGGGCCGAGCGAGGCGGGACTCAGCCGCCGCCCGCCTCTGGGCGCCAGCCCCGCGCATTCGTATTAGACCCCGGGCCTCGCCGCAGGCCCTCCTGGACTCGTCCACGCCCATGTTCCGCGTCACCCCGCTGTTCTGGATCGGGGTGATTCTCGCGCAGATCCTGCTGCTGGCCCTGTTCGTCTACGACTACCGCATCTCGATCGTGCTCGTGGCCGGGATCGTGGCGGTCACGGTGATGCTCGACCGGCCGATCTGGGCGGTCGGCTTCATGCTCGGGGCGCGCATCTCGTCGACAGCCACCACGAGCTTTTTCACGATCGGGAAGGTGTCCGTCGGCATGTTCGAGCCGGTGCTGTTGTTCACGCTGATCGCGCTGACCTTCAAGGCCGTGCTCGTCCAGAAAAGGCTCATTCGCTGGTGGCCGTGGCAGCCGGTGTACCTGGCCTACTTCGCCTGGAGCAGCCTCGGCCTCTTGTGGTGCACCAAATTCTCGGACGGCCTGAAGGACATCATCGGGCTCTGCGTCATCCTCGCCACCAACCTCGTGATCATCTGCTTCATCGAGACCTGGGAAGACGTGAAGTTGATGCTCTGGTTCTGGATCATCACGTGCGCGACCATCGGCGTGCTGTCGATGTTCGGCGACAAGCTCGGGCTCACCAGCTACGCCTCGATGTGGAAGGCCAGCGCCGGTGGCGGCCGCGAGACGGGCCTTGGCCAGCAACCCAACTGGTACGCGATGAACTTGATGTTCGTCATCCACTCCTGCGGCGGCTTCGCGCTGATCCAGAAGCGGCCGATCGTCCGGTGGGGGTTGATGCTGACCACGGTCTGGATCTTCCTCTCCATGATGACCAGCGGCTCCCGGGGCGGCGCCTACTCCATCGTCATCGGCGGCTTCCTGGCGGCCCTGGGGCAACCCCGATTCCGGGCGTGGTTCGTTGGCTTTGCGGCTGTCGGCATCGGACTCTTCGCCCTCGCGTACGTCGGCGACCTCGGCGACCTTGACAAGGGTCTCGACCGCATCAGCCTGAACCTCGGGGTCCTGTTCACCCAGGACATCCGCGGGATGAACTGGGCGGCGTGCATCGGCATGTTCTGGGATACGCACGGCATTGGCATCGGTCCCGGCGGGTACATCGACAACCTTCAGAAATACTCCGATTGGCTCTACCATTCGGTCTATCGCTACCCGCACGGCATCTTCTGGGGGGAGGTCGCGCACCACGGCGTCATCGGTGTGATCCTGCTCTTCGGGATCGTGCTGTCCGTCACGCTGATGGCGCGGGACGTCATCAAGTACACGAAGGGCACCGAGGCAGAGGTGCTGGCGTGGTCGATGCCCGCGAGCATGGCGGGGTATTTCGCGTGGAGCTTCGTCGAGTTCAACTTTGACGAGAAGCCGTTCTGGGAATGGCTGGGGCTCTACACGGCGCTGTACTTTGTGGCGCGTCGATCCTGGGAGGCCCGCGAAAAGGGCTTGCCGGGCGACATCCCGAAGTGGACGCTGAACCTGTGACGCATTGACCCAGGTCGACGCAGCGCTCTGGGCGTGCGTGGTGCCCCTGTTCCTCACCGCGGTCTGGCTCTCCCGGCCGCGACCGCGTGCGTGGAGCATCCCGGCGATGTTCGCGCTTTGTCGATCGATCTTGAACGGCAACACGGGCGACGGGAACGCCGTGCTCAACGTGCATCCCGTGGTCCGGGTTGGCGTGGCGTGCACCGATGAAGCGCTGCGCGCCTGGGTCGCCAGTGGAGAGGCGCAGGCCGACGAAGCCCTTCAACGCCGCGGTGCCACCTTGCTCTGGTGGGGACCGCGCGCCGCTGCGCTCCCTTCGGCCGCAGGCTGGCCGCAGGTGGACCTGGGAAGCGAGCCGAACGCCGAGACCGAGGCAACGCTCGAGGCCCTGCTTGCGTTGCCCGCGGACCGGTTTGTCGTGGTCGTGACGGCGGGCATCGAGCGGTTCCTACCGTTCTTTTCAGAGGTGCCGGGGCTGCGCGATCGCGTGCGTGCCGTGGTGCTGATCGGCGTTGACCTCTCCCCGGTGGCCGACTGGCTCGCCGAGTCGTTCACGCATGCGACGTTTGACCTGGAGATGGACCGGGCGCTGCCGTGGCTCACCCTCAGGACCGGTCCCGGTCAGGTCCTCCGCACCCCGGCGGACGACGCGACAGGCCGGAACAGCGTCGAGGTTGTGGATCTCGGCGAGGTCGATCCGTCCGCCCCAGGCGTTGGTCCAGCGCTTCTCCTAGTGCTCGCGGCGCTCGCCTGAGGAGCCGGGACGGGCTGCCGGCCGTCGCCGTCCTGGGAACCGCCTCGGACGTCGGAAAGACCACGATCGTCGCGGCCTTGTGCCGGATCCTGAGCGACCGGGGCGAGCGGGTGGCGCCGTACAAGGCCCAGAACATGTCCAACAACGCCGGCGTGGGGCTGACGACAAGCGGGCTCGGGGAGCTCGGCCGCGCGCAGATCCTGCAGGCCCAGGCGGCGCGCGTAGCGCCGCACGTGGACATGAATCCGGTGCTGCTAAAGCCGGCCTCGGACCGTCGCTCCCAGGTGGTCGTGCTTGGCGACGCGCGGGGCGACCAGGAAGCCTCCGCCTATTTCCGCGACACGTCCGCGCTGCGCGACGTCGCATACGCGGCATACGACCGGTTGGCGGCTCGGTTTCACCGCATCGTCCTCGAAGGCGCGGGCTCCTGTGCGGAGGTGAACCTGCGCGACCGCGACTTCGTCAACTTCGAGGCTGCGCATCACGCGAACGCACGCGTCGTCCTCGTCGCCGACATCGACCGCGGTGGTGTCTACGCCCAGGTCGTCGGCACGCTGGCCTGCCTCGATGATCGCGACCGGGCGCGGATCGTTGGCGTCATCGTCAACAACTTCCGCGGCGACGCGGCCTTGTTCGACGACGGGCGCGCCTGGCTCGTCAATCGCACCGGCCTCCCCGTCCTCGGCGTCCTCCCCCACCTGCGTGGAATCGGCCTCGAATCGGAGGATTCGCTTCCATCCGACGTCCCCCTGGACCCGACCTGGGATCCCGCCCGGGTGCGCGTCGGCGTGCTCCGGCTCCCACGGATCGCCAATTTCACCGACGCCCTCACCCTCTCGCGCTTTCCCGACCAGATCCAACCAGCGTTCCTGACGAATCCGGCGCTCGGCCTGGGCTGCGACCTGCTCGTCGTGCCCGGAACCAAGAACACCCGCGCTGATCTCGCCTGGCTGCACGCATCCGGCTGGGCCGACGTCATCCGCGAGCGCGTGCGACTGGGAAAGGCGGTCATCGGCGTTTGCGGCGGCTACCAGATGCTCGGGCGGGCCGTCTCGAACCCGGAAGGGGTCGAAGACAGCCCGGGGACGACTGCGGGCATTGGCGTGCTGGACGCAACCACCGTTTTCGAGCGCGGAAAGCGGGTCACCCTGGCGCGCGGACTCCTGCACCTTGGGTCGGGCGACGAGCCCGTCGCGGGCTACGAGATCCACGTTGGCCGAACCCCCTCCAGCCACCGTTCCGCCACCTCGCTGGGGGCATCGTTGACCGCAGACGGCACCGCCCACCCCGATGGCGCCTACGTCTCCGACCGCCTCTGGGGCACGTACCTGCATGGCGTGCTGGACGAGCCGCGCACCCTTTGCGCCGTCCTGCAACCGCTTCGCCCCGACGTCGACCTGTCAGGGGTCGCCAGCGCTCCCTCCTCGGCGCAGGCTCGCGACACGGCGCTCGACCGACTCGCGGCGCACGTCCTCGCCCACGTCGACCTCGACGTTGCCGTGGACTGAAAGTACCGCCAACGCCCTTTCCGGCGCGGCTGTCAGTACGTCGGCATCGACGGGTCGATCTCCTTCGCCCAGCCGACGATCCCGCCTTCCAGGTTGACCGCGTTGTACCCGGCTTGTGCGAGCACCGCGCACGCCATGGCGCTGCGGCCGCCAAGCTTGCAATGCACGAGGATCTCCCGGTCCTTCGGGATCTCCACGAGGCGGGCGGCGACCTCGGTGTGCGGGATCAGCCTGTCCGCCCACGGGAATTTCACGATCAGCGCCTCGGCTGGGGCGCGGACGTCCAGCACCCACGGGCGCCAACCCTCGGCCCGCTTCTTCGCGACTTCTGCCACGGTCAAACGTCGAAAATCACTGGACATCTCGCCATCCTCCAGGGTCGTTGGTTCAAGCCA
Source organism: uncultured Pseudomonadota bacterium (assembly GCA_903844155.1). GTDB lineage: Bacteria > Myxococcota_A > UBA796 > UBA796 > SXON01 > CAIUMM01. Next base: position 12,915 of record CAIMSU010000203.1, read on the forward strand.
TCGCGCGCTGACGGGCCGGGCGGGCCCCACAGCGCTCGGCGTAGGCGACGAGGAGGGGCTCGTCATCGAGCATCCCCTGCCCCTTCGCCCAGATCAACAGGCCCGACATCAGCAGGTCGCAGGCTGAGAACGCATCGCCGAGCAGGTAGGGCTTGCTGGTCAACTCCGCGCGGATCGGCGGCAGGAGCGTGGCGAACTTTGCGCGGGCGGCAGCGACCAACGCCGGGTTCTGCTCGGCAGCGGGCAGGCGGCTGTCGCGAAAGACGGCGTAGACCTCGGGCTCCAGTGTTACCTGCGTGTAGAAACACCACTGGTAGAACCGGCCACGTTGCCCGCTCGGCGGGATGAACGCCGCGCCATCCGGGACCCGGCCGTACGCGTCCGCGAGGTGGACGACGATGGCGTGGCTCTCCATCAGCACCGTGCCGTCGTCCTGGACGAGCGCGGGCACCTTCAGCAGTGGATGCGGGTTTTTCGCGGGGTCGCGGTGCTCGCCGGTCCGCATGTCGAGCACGATGCACTCGTAGGGAAGACCGAGCTCCTCGAGCATCCAGCGCACCCGACTGCCGCGCGAGAACTTGTTGAAGTAGAGCTTCATGCCCGGCTCACTAACCCGGCAGGCAGCGGATCCGGGGGTTAGCCGACCCCGGATGCCTCCTCGTGCCGCCACCGCGATCGCGCACCCGAACATCGCGCTCTGCAAGTACTGGGGCAAGCGGGACGCAGCCTTGAACCTGCCGAGTACGCCGAGCCTCTCGCTCACGCTGGCGCCGTTCCACACGCGGACGACGGTTGCCTGGGGCGTGGAGGCAGACAGCGTCTGGTTCAACGGCGTGGCGAATACGGGCGTAGAAGCCCACAAGATCCTCGCCACCCTCGACCGGATGACGGAGGCGACGGGCGCTGGGCCACGCCCTCCCTGCCGCGTGGAAACGCGGAACGACTTTCCCACAGCGGCGGGGCTTGCGTCCAGCGCGTCTGGCTTCGCTGCGTTGGTGGTCGCGGCGAATCGGGCGTCGGGGCTGGACTTGTCGGCGGAGGCGCTGGCGGTCCAGGCGCGTCGCGGGTCGGGCAGCGCCACCCGGTCGCTGCAGGGCGGCTGGGTGGAGTGGCCGCTCGGCGAGCGCGACGACGGTGCTGACAGCTACGGCCGCCAGCTCGCCCCCGCGTCGCACTGGGACGTGCGGATGCTCGTTGTGCTCGTTCGTGCAGGCAAGAAGGCGATCGGCTCGACCGAGGCGATGAACCACACAATGCGGACGAGCCCTTACTACCCGGCCTGGGTCGCCGGGGCCCCGGGCGACGTGGAGGAGGCGCGGACGGCGGTGCTGGCGCGCGATCTCGAGCGGCTGGGTGCGGTCACCGAGCGCTCGGCGTTGCGCATGCACGCCTCGATGATGGCGGCGGATCCGGCGGTGGTGTACTGGAAACCGGAGACCTTGCTGGCGCTCGACGTGGTGAAACAGGCGCGAGCCGCGGGGCTCGGCGGCTGGGCGACGATGGACGCGGGGCCGAACGTGAAGGTGCTTTGCGGCGCAGCCGATGCTGAGGGGCTCGCAGCGCGGTTGGCCGAGGCGGGGCTCGCCGTCCAGATCCTCGCCCCAGGTGGCCCGGCCTGCGTCGTGGACGACACCGGCCCGTGAGCGGGCTCATCCCTTCCTCCGTCCCGGCCACCTGGCGCGCGCCTGGAAAGCTGGTGCTACTTGGCGAATATGCCGTTCTCGACGGCGCAGGGGCCATCGTCGCCGCGGTCGACCATGGCGTTGACTGTCGGCGTTCTCCCGGGCGTCTCGGCTGGTCGACGCCAGGGGACGACCGGTTCGTGCGCCACGTCCTGCAAACCCTGCCCCTGGAGATCGGCCAGTTCGCCTTCACCGACTGGAACCCCGTCCAACTCCAGGGGGCCAAGGCGGGGTTTGGCGGGTCTGCAGCCTCCGTGGTCGCCGCAGTCCTGGCAGCCGGGCGCCCGCCGCTGAGCGCGTTCGATGTGCACCGGGCGGTGCAGGGTGGCGGCTCCGGCGTCGACGTCTATGCCAGCCTCAACGGCGGGGTTCGCCGGGTTCCCGACGGCAAGCGCGTGCCGATGCCCCCGTTTGCCGTGGTCTGGAGCGGCCGCAGCGCGTTGACCGGGCCGCGGCTCAAGCAGTTCGAGGCGTGGGGGCGCGCCGACCCGCGCGCAAAACGGGCGTTCGTGCGGGCGTCCCGCGCGCTCGTGGACGGCTTCGGAGGCAACCCCGTCGGGGCGACGCGGGAGGCCTGGGGGCTCTTGAGGGCGATGGCCCGGGCCGCGCGCCTGGAGTACGAGACCCCGGAGCTGGTCGCGCTCGCAGCCCTCGCTGAGAGCCTCGGCGGTGCCGGGAAGCCGAGCGGGGCCGGCGGGGGTGACATCGCGGTTTCGGCGTTTGTAGACAGCGAGCGGCGCGACGCGTACACGGCGCGTTGTGCGGACCTCGGCTTCACCGTCATCCCCTGCGCCATCGCCGAGCCCGCCTGCCTCTACGCGATGCACGGCCCGCGGATCGACCTCGTTCCGTTCACTCCGGAGCGGCTGGTCCTGGCGCTCGAGGACAGGCCCGGCCTCGCCCGCAGCCTCGGGGCGTCCATTCCGGCGAGCTGGCCGCAGCCCGACTACGCTGCTGTGATGCGGGTCCTCGCCGAGCGATGGTCGCTGGACGCTCGGGAGGCCGACTGGGCGTGGCTGGTGGTCGACGCGCCGACTGATGGCCCGCGGCGCCTCGTGGGAGAGATCGGCGGAAAGGTGGGACCAAGCCGGAAAGGCGAGCTGGAGTTCGGCTACGCCATCATCCCGGAGCGCCGGGGCGAAGGGCTGGCGAAGGAGGCGGCAGCGGTGTTCGCAGCGTGGGCCCGAGGGCAGCCGGGGGTGAAGGTGCTGACGGCAGAGTGCGTCGAGAGCAACCTGGCCTCACGCGCAGTGCTGAGATCGGTGGGGCTCTCGGAGGTTGGGGCGAGGATGGAAGCGGGGAACCGGCTGATCCGGCTGCGGGGGTGATGCGGCCTCGGGCGGCATCCGAACCGGGATCCGGCTACCCTCCGGCAATGACCACGCTCTACTGGAAGTCCACCTGCACGACGTGCCGGGAGGTCCGCTCGGCGCTCAAGGCGCGTCCCGGCGGCGCCGACCTCGCCGAGAAGAACTACAGCAAGGACCCGCTGACCGAGGCGGACGTCCGGGCCATCGTCGCCGCGAGCGACGTGCCGACCTTGCTGAATGCGACCCATGAGACGGCGAAGGCGCGCGGTTGGAAGGCAGCCCCGCCCGACGCCGCCACTTTCATCGCCGCCGCGTTCGTCGAGCCGAACCTGCTTCGTCGTCCAATCCTGCTGGTCGACACGCCCGCCGGACCCCGCGCCTGGGTCCATCGCGCGTGCCTCGACGCGCCGGTCGGACGGTGATCCACACCCCAACCGGCCTCGCCGGCCTGCTCGTCGCCAGCGCCCTCGTCGGCTGTCAGGCCGCTGCGCCCGCAAACGTCGGCGTCACCTACTACAAGGACGTGCGGCCGATCCTCGACAACAACTGCGCGCGTTGCCACACCGCCAACGGCATCGCCCCGAGCTTCGACGACCCCGCCGTGGCCGTAGCCGAGGCGCCCAACATGGTCGCCCGCACCGAAGCCGGCGACATGCCGCCGCCCGCTCCCCTCCCCGGCTGCCGCGCGTACGAAGACGACGACAGCTACTTCCTCACCGACGCGGACAAGGCGACGATCGCGGCGTGGTCGGACGCTGGCGCGCCGCTCGGCGACGTCACTGAAGCCCCGGCGCCCTGGGCCGCCCGCACCATCGCGCCGTTTGACATCGAGATGCACGCCTCAGCGCCGTACAGCCCAACGTTCGCCGACGGCGAGAACGATTATCGCTGCTTTGAGCTTGATCTCAACAACGACGCCGCCGTCTACGTCACCGGGTTCGAGGCCCTCGTCGACAACCCGAAGATCGTGCATCACGTCGTCCTGTTCAACAGCAACGGCGTCAACCTCGGGGACACCACGGGCGGCGATCCGCACGAGGGCTTCTCCTGCGGCGGTTTTGGCAACAGCGGCTGGGATTTTGTCAGCGGCTGGGCGCCAGGCGGCGAGCCGATCGCCTTTCCGGACGGGCTCGGGCTCAAGCTCAAGCAGGGCACCCAGCTCGTGCTGCAGATGCACTACTACAACAGCTTCGAAGGGGCGGATCTGGAGCAGGACCAGTCCGGCTATGGGCTGACGACGTCCTCGTCCGTCTCCAACCAGGTCTACCAGATCCCGGTCGGCACCTACGACTTCACCATCCCCGCGAACGACGCCGCGTACTCGTCCAGCTTCGTGTTCCCGTGGACCTACGGCGACTACCAGATCCTCGGCGTATTTCCTCACATGCACACGCGCGGCAGCGGGTTCCAGTACGAGATCGCGCACGCGGACGCATCCCGCACCTGCCTCGTCGACATGAACCAATGGAGCTTCCACAACCAGGTCACAGCGCTCTACGACGAGCCCGCCACGATCACCGCGGGCGACGCTGTGAGCATGACATGTACCTGGGACAACGCGGGGAATCCGAACGACCTGGTGTGGGGTGAGGGCACCGGGGACGAGATGTGCTTTGGGTTCACGTACGCGGCGAAGGTCCGGTAGCCAGTGCTGTCCGAATCGGGCCCATTCGTCGGCCAGGCGCCCGGCAAGCTGATCCTCTGCGGCGAGCACGCGGTCGTTGACGGACACTCGGCGATCGCCGCGGCGATCCCCCGGTTCACGACGGTCACGCTCCGGCCGCGCCCGGGCCCGAGCACCCTCGCCGAAGCGCCCCACCGGCTCGTCACCGACGACCCGCGCCTGCTCCCCGCATTGCTGACCGTGCTGCCGGCTGAGGGCCTGGAGATCGGCATCACCAGCGAACTTCCGATCGGCTGCGGCCTCGGGTCCTCCGCGGCGTTGGCGATCGCGTCGCTACGGGCGTTGGCGGCGATGGAAGGACGAACCATGGGTTTCGACGAGCTGCACGCCCGCGGCTTTGCGGTCGAGAGGGCGTTCCACGGCACGCCCTCGGGCGTCGACCACGCCGTGAGCGCGCTTGGGGGCGTGGTGCGGTACCGACGGGAGCGGGGGGGCGACGGGGCGACGATCGCAAGGATCGAGGCGCTGAAGCTGGAAGTTCCGCTGTCGCTTGTGCTCGTCAACACGGGGACGCCGAGCCGGACGACAGCGGAGATGGTCGCGGGCGTGCGAGCGCGCGGCTGTGCGAAGGAGCTCGCTGCCATCGGCGTGATCGTCGAAGGGGTCGCCAGGCACCTCGGTGGCGACGGCGACGTGACGGCGATTGGACGGCTGCTCGACGCCAACCACACGTTGCTCCAGGCCATCGGGGTGAGCACGCCGGCGTTGGACCGGGCTTGCGCGGTCATGCGGTCCGCCGGTGCGCTCGGCGCCAAGCTGGCGGGTGCGGGTGGCGGAGGGGTGGCGTTCGGGCTGTGCGCGCCCTGGAGCCACGAGACCATCCTCGCAAGCGTCCGGGACGCCGGCTTTTCGGCGACGGACTCGTTTTTGTGCACGGTCGGTCACGTCTCCACCGCTGGCAGCACGGGCGCTTTCGGATAGCCCCCGCGCCATGCTGAAGAAAATCCTCGCCCTCCCCGTCCGCCTCGCCAGTCGCGTTGCCGCAACCATCATGGGCCGCAACAGCGCGCCTCCGGCCGACCCGCCGCCTCCCCCGCGTCGCGCGACGCGCCCCAAGGCCCCGCCGCCACCCAGGGCTGCGGCCGAGGACGAGGGTCAGGATCACGGCCACTCCCACGATCACGGCCATTCCCACGACCACGGCGCGCCTGCCCCTGTCGCCCCGGCCGCGCCAGTCGTCGACCACGGCCACTCCCACGACCACGGCGAGCCCGCGCCCGTCACGCCCGCCCCGGTCGCCGACCACGGCCACTCCCACGACCACGGCGAGGCTGCGGAGGCTGCCACGCCCGTGGAGAAGCCCGCCAAAAAGGCCGCGCCGAAGAAGAAGACCGCCGTCTCCGTCCGCTCGGAGGAGACGCCGAACCCCAACGCGCGGAAGTACGTGGTCGGGCAGAAGGTCGTGGAGAAGGGCTCGCTCTCGTTCAACACCGCAGCCGCTGCCGCCGATCACCCGCTTGGAGCCGCCATCTTCGCGGTCCGTGGCGTCGCCAGCGTGTTTGCCGTGAACGATTTCGTGACCGTCATCAAGACCGCGGACGCCGACTGGAACAAGCTTGACGCCGCGCTGATCGCCGCCATCGCCGCCGCGGTCTGATCCCGGGCCGCCGGCCGGCAATCACGGCAGGTAGAGCGCGCGGAGCTCGTCGCAGCTCGCGGCGCTCAGGTCGGCCGAGGCGCCGTCGCACTCGGCGTCCGCCTCGGGGATCTGACGCGCCGGCCAGCCGCCGCGGTCGATGGCGAGATCGTCCTTGCAGGTACGCTGCATGTCGGCCTTGCTTTTTGCACCGAGATCCTCCCATGTCGCGCCCCACTCCGCGCGGCAACCGTCCAGCCGGCGCGCCACAGAGACGCAGAGGGCGTCGCAGGGGTCCGGCTTGCAGGCCAGCATGACGAGCAGGAAAAGCACGAGGCGTTCTACCCCGAGGACGCGTCGCGCGCGGATCGGCAGGGGAACAGGGAGGGGGTGGCCGAGGACGGGGTTGAACCGCCGACACCAGGATTTTCAGTCCCGTGCTCTACCAACTGAGCTACCCGGCCGGGCCAACGATTCTAACCGGCGGCACGGCGTCGTCAAGAGCCCCAGCGGGCGCTCAAACGTCGAAGCTGGACCCGCAGCCGCACTTGCGCTTCACGTTCGGGTTCTCGATGTGGAAGCCCGCACCAAGCAATTCGTCCTTGAAGTCGATGACCGAACCCCGGACGTAGCCCATGTGCAGCGGGTTGATGAAGACCCGCACGGCAGCCTCGCCCTCGCCGAACGCGTGCACCTCGTCCTCCTCCTGCGGGGCCTCCTCGAACTCCAGCAGGTAGCTGTAGCCGGAGCATCCGCCGCCCTGCACGCCAAAACGCAGGCCGTAGCCCTTCATCTCGTTCTCGCCGAGCAACCGGAGGATGTGGGTGCGACCGGAGTCGGTCATCTGGACCGCCGGCATGGCGTGGGTGTCGGGGTTCTCGACGAAATTGAGCGTGGCTTCCATGAGACGTGCCTCAAGAGTGGATCCCAGTATAGTCACACTGCCGCCCGCAGGTACCCGAGTGTCGGTAGTCTCCACCCCCGATCCGCATCCGTCGGCTGGCGGAGGATCGCATTCCGACGTCGTGCTGATCGACAACGAGGACAGCTTTACAGGGAGCCTGGCCAGGTACTGCCGCGAGGCCGGCTGGTACGTACGCGTCGTGCCCGGGCGCACTGCGAGCCCCGGCGACTGGGCCTGCGCATCCCGGATCGTCCTCTCACCCGGTCCCGGTCGACCCGAGGAGCACCCCGCGTGCGCCGAGGCGATCGCATCCGGACGTCCGGTGTTCGGCGTGTGCCTTGGGATGCAGGCGTTGGCGCTGGCGTTTGGCGGTGAGGTCGTCCACGCGCGCGCGATCGTCCACGGGCGTACCAGCCCGATCCATCACCTCGGCGAGGGCTGCTTTGTCGGCCTCCCAAGTCCATTTCGGGGGACGCGGTACCACTCCCTCGCCGTCCGCCGCGCAACGTTGCCGGCCTGCCTCCTCGTGACCGCCTGGACGGATGACGGCGAGATCATGGGCCTGAAACACCGGACGTTGCCGCTCGAAGGCGTGCAGTTCCATCCCGAGGCCGTGAGGACAGAGCAGGGGCAGCTTCTGGTTCGGCAGGCGCTCGGGTTCACCAGCGCATCGGATATCGGGCCCACCACCACGTAGAGCCGCCATCTTGTTCCTTTTCAGCTTGCTCGCCTGCGCCCAGGGGGGAGCTGCCGCTGCCGCCGATCCTGGCGCTCGGCATACCTCGCGCCAGCCTCGGCGCTGCAGAAGAAGATGCAGGTTCAGGTGGCCAATCTTCCACTGATCACGGACCTTTGAGCCGCCTTCGGGGCGTGGTCACCCCGAAACCCAGCACCAGTCCGCATCCGCACCCAGGCCACCGGACACGTAGGGCGACGGCTGCGCGAACACCTGCCCGCTCGTCCACGCGACCGCGATCGCCCAGTCCCTGTCGCCCTCCTCGTGCCCGTTCTCGTCCTGGCAGCGGACGGAGAAGTGCCCGTCAGCGAGCAACTTGCCCTCCAGCGTATCGGTCGCGGCGTTGAAATCGACCATGACCATGGCGGTCGTCGGCCACACGTCAACGCCGTCGGCGCCCGTGGTCATCAACATCGGCAGGTTGGCCGGGGGCGTGGTGTACGGCGCGAACGGCGCTTCGAGGCCGGCAACGACGGCGTCGCTGCCGCCGGAGAGCTCGACGCCGGTGGAGATGGCGTCCGCGCGCTGTCCGATGAGCACCGTGTTCCACAGTGCACCCGCCGAGAAGCCGACGGTCGACAGCCGCGTGAGGTCGACGTCGAGGTTCTGGGCAGCGCACGTGCGCAAGTCGTCGAAGAGGACGAGGTCCTTGTCGTCGAGCACCATGACGTCCCAAAGGTAGACGGTGACGGTGTCGAGGAGGGTCTGGACGCGCGCGTCGGGCATCAGCCACACGGTGTTGGTCGCGTCGGCGATGCCCTGGACGTCGTGCAGCACGGCGATGTCGGCGGCAGGTGTGGATGTCGCCGTCGGGAACGCGGTGCCGTGCAGGTAGACGGTGATGGCCATGCCGGGTTTTGGGGACGAGGGCAGGACGACGTCGACCTGCCGTGGCTCACCGCTCGACGTGAACGTGGAGAGTCCGGACTTCGTGAGATCGGGGCATTCGCCCGATGACAATGTCGCCAGCGCGCGTGTTCCATGGGTGTCGATGGGCGTCGGGGCGCAAGCGGAGAGCAGGAGCAGCGCGACGAGCCCCTCAACGCCCGCCTTCATGGGGACGCGGCCGCGTCCAACGCCTGCTTCCTCGCCCAGAAGTGGTCGTAGTAGTCCGTGCGGTCGGCTTCCCGGGCGTGCGCGGGGCCGGTAGGCGTGACGCCTTCCGGTGCCAGGGTCTTCTCCCCTTCCATCGCCAGGTTCTCCGCGGGCGTCTTGTCTGCCGTCACTGCCGCCCGGCTCCCCTGCTCCCGAGCGAGCAGCGCCTTGAGCTTGCCAAGCTCCTCAGCGGACGATTGGGGGTCCGCCTGCATCTTCGCTATCCGAGCCTCCAATGCTGCGATCTTCGCCGGAACATCTCGCATCGCCGCCAGGAATTCGATGATCGGCTCGCCCTCCCCGGTCGTCTTGTAGTCCACCTGCTCGTGCCCCTTCACGTCCGTCGCCGGGTTCAAATGGTTCGTCGCCGTGAGCTGATTCACCAGGTTGTAGTTCGCTCGTTTCTGCGGCCCCGTGATGTCCGTGTGCAGCGCGTACTGCATCACGCCCTTTTTGTTCTTGCCGTCCGCGAGGCTCTGTTTCAGCGCCGGCTCGGGCATCGCCAGCAGACGCTTCTTCATCTCCGGCGAGAGCGTCAGCCGGTCGACCTGCTCGTGCACGTCCTTGTCGGGGTCGATCTTCGCGGGCATCCCGACGTTCTCGATGCCGATGGCCCACGCGTTCGCGCCCTTCCACGCCTTGTCCTGGTTGCCGCGGACGTGCGAGGTCTTTTTGTCCGTCGGAACGGTCAGGCTGGTCTCGCCCTCGGTGCCGATCAGGTAGTGAGCGCCGATGGATCCGTGGGTGGCGACCTGGTGGGCGTAGCTGTTGCGGGCGGCGTCCATCGTCGGCGATTCTGTCCGATGTTCGACGATGCCACGGACGGGCTCGGTGCGCGGGCCGGAATTCATGGCGCCGTACGCGCCGGTCTCGTCCTTCATGCCCAGGTCGGGGAAGTAGCCGGCGGGCGACGGGGGAGGTGCAGGTGGCGTTTTTGCGGTGGCGACAGCGGCGGTCTGCGAGGGAGCCGGCGAGGCGGTCGCGGACGACGTTGTTCGACGCTGCTGCTTGTCGGCCATGAGGACTCCGGATGCGGAAACGTAATCCGACGATGCCGACGTGGAGCGGGTTTGGGGCCGTCCGGACCGGCCGCCGTCAGCCCCCGCCCGGAATCAGCCAGGCGACGCCCGAACCGGCATCGTCGCCATCGCCGTAGGGCTCGCCGACGAGGAGATCCGCGTGCCCGTCGCCATCGACGTCACCGGCCGCGCCGACGACGCCGAGGCCGTGGTTGGGCCCGAGGCCATCGAACCGGGCGTCTGCGTCGGAGGCGACGTGGCTACCGGTGACCGGGCCGTAAAAGAGGAAGGCGGAGCCGCTGTTCGTCCCGTTCGCGAGCGCGCCGGTCGCGCCGATCCAGAGATCCTCCGCGCCGTCCCCGTCGACGTCGCCGGGCGTGGAGACGGTGGCGCCGAGCGCCTCGTAGGTGTTCTCGCCGAGGATCGTGGCCTTGGCGGTCGAGATGTCGGTCTTGCCGCTGGCACCGCCGTCGACGATGTAGACCGCGCCGGACCCGTCGCCGCCATCATTCTCACCCGCCGCGCCAAGCACGAGATCCGCCGTGCCATCGCCATCGAGGTCCCCGGGTGAAACGCCCGAAGTACCTGCGGTGGGCGCGCCACCGGACATCGAGTTCTCGTAGTAGGCGAGGCCGCCGATGGCGGTGTAGTCTGAGCTGCGTTGCCAGTACGCGTCGGCGTCGTCCGCGCTTCGCAGGCGCGTCAGCGGCCCGTGAAAGAGCCACACCTCGCCGCCGCTGGTCGTCGTGCCCTGACCGCCGACGATCATGTCGTCGAACCCGTCGCCGTCGACGTCTCCGACGCCCTGCGCCGCCAGCCCGAACGACTCGCCAGCTTTGATGACAACCGACGCGTCGGACATCACCCCCGACGCACCATCGGCCGCAAACCAGGCATACGCCGTACCGGAACCGTAGAAGTCGGTGGCGAGCCAGTCCGTCCGCCCGTCGCCGTCGAGATCGCCGCCGCTGGCCACGACCCAGCCAGCGTAGCCCGTCGGATCCGCGCCGGTGAAGTGCAGGTCGGCGTCGCTGGTCGCGAGGTCGCCGGTGAGCGGGCCGTAGTACAGCCAGGCTTCCCGAGGCGTGCTTCGGTTGGATCCGCCGGATTCGCCCGCGCCAACGAGCAGATCGGCGACGCCGTCACCGTTCACGTCGTGGAGTACGGCGACGTCCCAACCCACCTGTTGCGAATCTTGATCGCCAAGGATCCGGGCATCGGCGTCCTTGAGGCTGACAGAGCCGGCGATCGTCCCCGAGACCACGTAGACTTCCCCCGACGCGCTCGCAGACGCCGTCGCACGCGGGGCGTCCACGACGAGGTCCGGGACGCCGTCGCCGGTCAGGTCCCCTCCCCCTTCGACGCAGGCGCCAGCGCGATCGCCCGCCCAGGTCCCCAGCAGCGCGACCCCTGCCTCGTCGACATTCGACTGGCCGGACCAGCGATATCCGTCCGATGTCGGACCGGTGTCTGAGCCCGAGTCAGCGTTCGTGTCGGTGTCGGTGTCGGTGTCGGTATCGGTGTCGGTGTCGGTATCGGTGTCGGTGTCGGTGTCAGAATCGGCGTCGGTGTCGGAATCTGTGTCCGCGTCGGAGTCGGCGGTCGTGACGGCAGAGTCGGCGGCGGAGTCAGCGGCGGGCTTGTCCGAGCGGCATCCGCCGAGGACGATCGACGCGAGAAAGGCGGTGGCGAGCGGCATGTGCGGCTGACTCCGGGGTCAGGGTAACCGACCGTCGCGATACAGGGGTGCATGCCCCGTCCCAACCACTGCGCGCCGCTCCGACCAGGCCCGAAGTGGCGCGCGGCCTCGTTGTTCCTGACGGTCCTCGCCTGTGGTCGCGGCCACGCCGATTCTGCGGGCGACAGTCCCGGCCCAACCGGCTTTGAGTCCGAGACCTGCGCCCCCGTCGTCCAGTACGACGCGCCCGACACCCTCGGAACCGCGGACGCCGGCCTCGAATACTGCTGGAACGACGACCCCTTTCACCCGCGCTGGGCCCGGACGAGCGCCCCCGCGTGTACCGGCGACGGCGCCGCCTTCGTGCCCGAGTGCGACGCGACAAACCCCGGCGCAACCTGCTCAACCGACGCCGACTGCGGCACCGACCAATGCACCAACGATGCCTATGGAACGAGCTGCGTGTGTCAGCACGTCTGCGACAGCGACGACGACTGTGCCTCTGGCGAAAGCTGCCTTTGCGCCTCGGGATACGTCACGCCGGGCGGCTCCGTCCTCTCGCCAAGCGCCTCGACGGCCTTCGCACCCGCCTGCCTCCCGTCAGAATGCCGGTCTGACGCCGACTGTGCGGGTGAGCCCTGCGGCCTGTACATCGACATGTGCCAGAACGCAGGCGGCTTCGCCTGCCATACCCGAGCGGACACCTGCCGCTGGGACAGCGACTGCAGCGGCGCCAACATCTGCAGCTTTGATGGGACTCGTTGGGGATGTCTGGAGCTGGCGAGCTGTGAGTAGGCGCGCTGTCAGCTCGCGCTGCGCCATCGTCGCCGTGGCGCTCGGCGCAGCAGTGTCGTGCAAGCCCGCGGCATCGCCCGTCCTCCCCCGGTTCAGCGCCGATGGCGTCACATTGGACTGGTTGGACGCCGATGTCACGGGCGGCACTGTCGCGCTCTCGGGCGGCGCGCTTCGAGGGACGTCGGACGGGGGCGACGTCGTCCTCAAGATGCATTGGACGGTCGACGGCACCCAGCCGGCGCGATGGTGGCGACAGGGCTGGCAGTCCTGGTCCTGGAGCGGCGTGGTGGATGTGCCGACGAACGACGACGACCCGGTCGCGGGCGGCGACGGCGACGCGATCAGCGTGCTGCAGGAGACCGCGAACACGTCGTGGGAAGCGGCGGTCCTCGGGCGGGCCGACGGCCCCTCGCTGCACATGGGTGCGCAAGGAGCGACCGTCGGGAAAGTGTGGCTCGGGGTGACGGCGGACGAGGTCTGGCTCGTTTGGGACCACCCCGCCGCCGGAGTGCTGGAGCCCGTGTTCCTGACCACCGGCACCGACCCGAACGTGCTGTGGCAGGACTGGGCGGACCAATTTGACTGGCCCCGTCCGCTTGGGACCCCACCCACCGGCTGGTCCGACTGGTACACCTACTACGGCCATGCGACCGAGGACGACATCCTCCGCAACGCCGACGCCGCCGCAGCGATGGGCCTCGATCTGGTGCAGGTCGACGACGGCTGGGAGCAGGCCTGGGGCGACTGGCAGGCCAACGCAAACTTTCCCGACGGCACCGCCGGGCTCGCCTCGCAGATCACGGGACGCGGCCTTCGCGCGGGCATTTGGATGGCGCCGCTGCTCGTCGACCGCTCCACCCCGACCTACGCCGCCCACACCGACTGGTGGGTGCGCGACGACGCCGGCGTCGAGCTCACTGACAGCTCCTGCGACTGTGCGACCCTCGACGTCACCCAACCCGACGCCGCTGCGTGGATGCAGGCCCAGATCTCTGCGCGCGTCGCTGAGGGATGGACCTACTTGAAGCTGGACTTCCTCTACGCGGGTGCGCGGGAGGGCGTGCGGGCCGACGCGGTCACCGGCGCGCAGGCCTACGCGCTGGCCACCCAACTCATGCGTGGGGCGGCCGGCGACGACACCTGGATCCTCGCGTGTGGGGCGCCGATGCTCCCAAGTGTGGGGTTCGCGGACAGCTTCCGCAGCGGCGCCGACATCGCATTCTCGACGTTGCCCGACCCGGATCGCGCGTTCCTGCGGTGGCAGGCGCGCAACACGGCCGCGCGCGGGTGGGCGAACGGGCGGTGGTGGTGGAACGACGCGGACAACCTCATGCTTGGCGCGGACCCGACCGCCGCCATCGCGGCGCAGGTCGCGAGCGGCGGCCCGTGGCTGTACGGCGAGGAGCTTTCGACCGTCCGGGCGGCCTCGCAATTCCCATTGACGAACCTGCAGTCCCTGCGCGGCGTCCGCTACGCGCCGACCGACCCGTTGAACTACGCCAGCGGCATCGACGGCTCGCCGGTGATCGAGCGCGCGGACCCCAACGACACCGTGCCTACCGAGTGGATCGGCGAGGACGGCACGACCGTGCTGCTGAACGTCTCGGACGACAGCCTGACCGTCGACGGGCCCGGTGGCGTCGAGCAGATCACGGGCGAGCGCGCGACCGCTGGGACGCGCACGCTAAGTGCAGGCACGGGCGAGGTCTGGCGGAAGTGAGCCCTACTGGGAGCTGGCGACCGGCAGGTACAAAGTGCCAAACGCCAGGTCGTACGCCGTGAGCACGTTGTCCGCGGGGCAAACGAGCGCGGAGGGCACGCCGAGGATGTCGTCGCTGGTCAACGGCGTGACGCCGGAGCAGAGCTGCTGGCGTAGATCCACGGTGTTTGTAGACCAGGTGTTGCCGCTGACCGTCGCGGAGGCGCCGTCGAGCAGGACGGAGACCGCGGACGCGCCGGAGAGCCTGTTGGCGACGAGGAGCAGCCCGGTCGACCCGTCCCACGCCGTGACCCCGTTCTCGGCGAACACCGCGTTTCCGTTCACGACGCCCGCACCGATGGTCACGCCGCTGCTCCCGCTGAGCGTGTTGGACTCGATGTCGTAGGCCCCGGGACCGTCCAGCCAGACCGCGGCGTAGGGGTGCGGCCCGATGGTGCAGTCGATCAGGCTCACGCTCGAATCCCCGGCGCTCGAGGTCGCGTATACGCCAATCCCGCCGCCGAGCTCGGCGTCCGGCAGCGTCCCCTTGATCGTTGTGTTGGAGAACGTCAGCACCCCAAAGATCGTCGCTGTGGCGCCCGCAAAGCTGTTCCCGTTCAGCGTACACCCGTCGCAGAGCACCGTTCCGGAGGCGCTCGAGAGGCCCGGGCCCTCGGTCCCGGACACGGTCAAGTCGGAGCCCGTCAGCACCGCACCCGCCTGCACCTGAACCCCAAGCGCGGCGCCTGCGACCGCACCGCGGCGCGTACCCGAGACCGTCGTGTCGACGAGGGAGATCGTCGTCCCGGCCCCGTCGGCGATCACGCCTGCCCGGACGTTGTCGTCGATCGTCAGCCCCTCGCCGTCCAACGTGGCGCCGCCCCCGACCTCCACGCCCGTCCCGAAGTCGCCACCGGCCCTTGGCGACGTGCTCGCGACCGTCGAGTCCTGGAGCGACAGCGTTGCGCCCGCGCCGAGCACGAGCACCCCGACCCCAGTGTTCCCGGTGATCATCGCGCCGCTGACCGTTGCCGTCGCTCCCCCGCCCACCGAGAGGCCGTCTCCGTACGTTCCGTCGGGCGCCGGGAGGCTGCCGACGATCTCGGTGTCCGTGATCGTCAACGCCGTCCCGATCCCGTCGGCGTACACGCCGCCCGCGCTGTTATCCGCGATGGAGCACGCGCTCATGGCCATCGTGGCGCCAGACAGCACGTCGACCCCGTCTCCCGGCGCTGTTCCCGCCACGGAGGGGGTTCCGACGACGTCGGTCCCCTGCAGAGCAACGCGGGTTCCGGGCTGCTGCGCCACGACCCCAGCGCGCGCGTTCCCGGACACGAGGCTGTCGGTGACGGTCACGGTCGCTCCGCCGGAGGCTGCGATGCCGATCCCGTCGTCGCCGGTGGACGTCGCCTCGGTGTCGAGGATCGAGCACGCGTCGACAGACACCGTGGTCCCGGCCTCAATCGCCTCGACGCCAATCGCAACGTTGCGTTCCATCGTGCTCCGCGTGACGGTGAGGCTCGCCGCGCTTTGCACGACGATGCCCTGACCAGAGCCTGGCGTGACGTCGGGGACGGTGTCGCGGACGCACGAGTCGCTCACGGTCGCCACCGTCCCAGCGCCCCGAACCGAGATTCCGGTCTCCGCGCAACGCTGGACCGTCGTCCCGCTCACCGTCAGCGTCGCTCCGGTCGAAGCCTCGATTCCAACGCCGCCCGATCCATCCCCCGACGGCGCCGTGTCCGAGAGTACGCTGTCCGTCATGGTCAGCGCAGCGCCTGCGCCGTCGACGATGGCCGCTGCGTCGGCGTTCTCCTCGATGTGCCCCCCGTCGAAGAGGGCGGTCCCGCCGGACTCCACCACGAGCCCGATTCCGTAATCTCCGTTCCCCGTAGGCAGCGTGCCGACGATCGCGGTGCCGATCAGATTCACCCAGGCACCGGCCCCGTACACCACTACCCCGGCTTCGGAATTCCCCTGAATCTCCCCACCGATCACGGTAACGCTTCCGCCCGAATCGACCTGGAGGCCGTCGCCCCCGGTCCCGTCCGCCGAGGACTGCGTCGAGGCAATCGGGGTGCCCTGCAAGAGGGCGGTGCTGCCCGACAGCTCCACGACCACCCCGCGCCCGGCGTTTCCCGCGACCGTCCCCCCGGTAGTCGTCAGCGCCGCGCCGTCGTACACGACCATGCCCCAGCCGCCCGAGCCGTCTGCGCCCGCCTGCGTGTCGGCAACGGTCGAGTCGACGAGGGTCGCGCGCGTGCCCGCCCCGGAGACCAGCAGTCCGGCGCCCACGTTGCGTAGGATCTGGACGTCGCTCGCGGTCAACGACGCCGCGAAGGTGACGTCGACGCCATGCCCAAAGTTGCCGTCGCTGTCGGGCAGTGTGTCTTCCACGGTGACATGGTCGAGGGTCAGGTCCCCGTTGCGCGTCAGGGAGACGCCCGCGCCCGAGCTCTTCTCGACGCTGACGCTGGACGCCGAGACGATCGCATTCGACACCGTCAGCCCGATGTACCCACCCGCCAGCGTCAGCCCCGCCAACGTGACCTCCGGTGGCGTGCGGCTGCCGACGACCGTCACCGCGGACGCCGACGACGCTCCGCTCCCGTCCACGGTCACCATCTGCGCGCACCGGCCGATCACGCTGACGCCGTCGTCGCCGTCGGTCAAGGACAGGTTCTCGCTGTAGGTCCCCGCTCCCACCGCGACCCGTCCGCCACCCCGCGAAGCCGCCAGATCCACCCCGGCCCGGATCGTCTGGACGGGCGCCGCCATCGACCCGTCGCCGCCCGCCGCAGCGGTCTCGTGGACGTAGACTGTCGCGTCGTCGACGGGGATGGTCCCCCAGGTGCCCAGCCCGCACGCAGCCGGCTCGCAGACACCGTCCACGACCACCTCGTTGGCCCCGCAGGCAACGCCAACATCACGGTGAGGACGGGTTCCCGTGCAGCCGACGAGCAGGAGGAGGGCCGCGGTGCGAACGGGGAGCGTGAGATCCCGCGCTAACGCATCCTTGCGCCGGCTTTCGCTACTTGCACGTAGCGAAGTCGAAGGCGCCGATCGTGTACTTCGCGCCGTACGCCTTCTCAAAGGCCGCGAGCTGGACCTTTCGCGCGTTCAGGCGTTTCAAGGCCGTGTCGATGTACTTGCTCCCCTTGATCCCCGCGGATTTGGTGTCCCACGCGATCGCGCCGTCCAGGTCGCCTAGCCCCTCCAGCATCCCCGCGAGGTCGTAGGCGACCGTCGCGTCCGCCTTCGTCGCAAACGCGGTGTTGAGCATGCAGGCCGCGCCGACGAGGTCGCCGTCCTCCTGCAGCTTGATCGCGTCCTTCACCGCCTTCCCGCCCGCGAGGTCGATGCGGTATTCGTGGATGTGGGGCGCGAGCCTGTTCGCGAGGGCCACCGCGACACCGTCGATCGCACCGGCGGCGAGCGAATCCCCCATCGGGAGCGACGGAACAGCGCTGTCACACGCCGAATCCGCCGTCGGGAGGCTCTGCTGGTCGCTGAGGAGGACGGCGCCCTTCGCGCTGGTGAGCGCCCACGTGTAGTTGACGGTGACGTCCCGCCGCACACAGAGCACGGTCTTGTCGTAGGTCACGCCGTTCTCCGTCACGCTCTTCGTGTCCGTATAGTTCACGTCGTTGCTGGTGTATTCTGCGCTGCCCGAGAAGACCGCGTCACCGCCCGAGGTGACAAGCTTCACCACATCCATCGTGATGCCGTCATTGAGCACGACCTGGTGGCTGGTCGCGTTGCCAGCGTCGCCGTTCGCGGTCTGGCCAGCAAAACCGAAGCTCATGCCACTCAGCATCGCCTGGCCGACGGAGGGGCCGGTCGTGGCGACGTCGCCACGGTTCGGGTTCTTCATCGCCGCGGC
Source organism: uncultured Pseudomonadota bacterium (assembly GCA_903844155.1). GTDB lineage: Bacteria > Myxococcota_A > UBA796 > UBA796 > SXON01 > CAIUMM01. The sequence continues at coordinate 30,976 of CAIMSU010000203.1, forward strand.
GAAGTCGTCGCCGAGCTGGTGGCCCTTGAAGCCGGTCATCGACCCGACGCGCACGCTTCGTACACCGGCGAGGGGCGCGTCCGGCGGGACGACCTGACGCACCGGGATGGAGGGCCCCGCCAGGGCGACGGGGACGTAGACGAAGAGCGCGATGGGGACGAGGAGTAGACGCAGGGGGCACCCGGGGCGGCCGAAAACTACCGCGTTCAGAGGCGCGAAGCCAGCAGGCGCTGGTAGCCCCATCTCAGTACTCCCACACCCCCGCCTCCGTCGCGATCGCGTCCAGCCGCTGATCGTGGGGCTCGACCGGCAGGCGATCGACCTGCTGGACGAGAAACGCCAGGCCGACGACGGGGATGGCCAGCCCCTCCGCGCGCAGCCGCGCGATGAGCGCGTCGTAGTGCCCCTTCCCCTGCCCGATCCGGCTCATCTCGGAGTCGAAGCCGAGGACGGGGACGACGAGGACGTCCCCAGTGCGCGGCTCGGTCGACTCGCCGGTCGGCTCGAGAATCCCCCGGTAGCCCGGCTGCAATTCGCCTGTCCGGAACCGCAGGACGTCGTCGATGACGACAGGCATCGCGCAGACCTTCTCCCGTCGCAGCACCGCCGTGTCCACCTCCGTCCCCACGCCGACGTAGACCAGCAGCCGCTCAGCGAGGCGACAGGGCTCCCACGCGAGCAAGGCGTGCTGGACGGCCACGCTCCGGCCCTCGCGGTCGGCCAGACTAGCACGGCGCGCGCGCAGGATCCGTCGTAGCTCCGGCTTGGTCGCCATCCCCTCCCCCTCTCCTACCGGTTCTTCTTCCGCGCCTTCCTGGCTGCCTTCTCCTTCTTCCGCCGCGCCTCGACCTCCGCGGCCGAGACCTGCGGCGCCACCGGGCCGACGATGGCGTCCAGCCCGCTCATCCCGGGCATCCGCCCCATCCCGGCCTGCGACATCTTCGCCATCTGCTCGCGCAAACGCCGCTGTTCGGCCTTCGTGCCGGTCACGCCGGTCGCCACGCCAACGTCGCGCATCATCAGGCGCGTCATCTGGAAGCGCTCCTTCAACTCCACGACCTCGCTGTACGGACGCCCGCACCCGATCGCCATGCGCTTCATCCGGCTCTCGTTCAGCAGATCCGGCTTCGCCCGCTCCTGCTTGGTCATCGAGTTGATGATGGCTTCGACCTTGGTCAATTCGCGGTCGTCCAGCGCCTCGGCCGGCAACTGGCCCATGATCTCGTCCATGAACGGGAGCTTGGACATCACCTCGCGCAAGCTGCCCATCTGCTTGATCATCTTCATCTGGTTCTGGAAGTCCACGAACGTGAACTCGCCCTGCAGCATGCGATTGGCGTCCTTCTCGGCTGTCGCCGGGTCGACGTGCTTCTCAAAGTCCTTCATCAGGCCGACGACGTCGCCAAAGCCAAGGATCCGACTGGCGAGTCCCTCGGGCCGGAACTCGTCCAGCTTGTCGAGCCCCTCACCCATGCCAACGTACACGATGGGCTTGCCCGTGACCGCCTTGATCGAGAGCGCGGCGCCACCACGTGCATCGCCGTCGAACTTCGTTAGGACAAAGCCGGTGAACGCGAGGCGACGGTCAAACTCCGCGGCGGTGCGGACGGCGTCCTGGCCGATCATCGCGTCGCAGACGAACAGGATGTTGGCGGGCTGCGTCTTTTCCTTGATCGCGTCGAGCTCGGCCATGAGGGTCTCGTCGAGGGCGAGGCGGCCGGCCGTGTCGAAGATGACGACATCGCGGCCGACATTTCGCGCCTGCGTGACCGCCAGCGTGCAGAGCTGGACCGGGTTCATGCCCTTGATCGAGAAGACGGGCACGTTGAGCTTGCGTCCGAGCGTCGTGAGCTGCTCGACGGCGGCGGGGCGGTAGATGTCCGCGGCGACGAGCATCGGCTTCTTCCCGGCGAGCTGCAGCTTGCGGGCGAGTTTTCCGGCGGTCGTCGTCTTGCCGGAGCCCTGCAGGCCCACCATCATGATCAGCGCGGGCTTGCCCGAGAGGTCCAGCGGGGTCTCCGTCCCGCCAAGCAGCTCCGTCAGCTCGTCCGAGCACGCCTTGATGAAGTAGTCCGCGGGGGTGACGGTGAAGCCCTTCGGAGCCTTGATCTGGACCGTTCGACCGAGCGTCTTCTCCTTCACGCGGTCGAGGAAGCTCTTCATCACGCCAAGCTCGACGTCGGCCTCCAGCAGGCTCACGCGCACGTCCCTGAGCGCGTCCACGACGGCATCCTCGGTCAGCTCGGCCTTTCCGGAGAGCTTGTTGCGTGCGTTGCGAAAACCACGGGAGAGGGCGTCGAGCATGATGCCCGCGGGGCTAACCGGGCGGCCTCGCTTCGGGGAGGTTCACTTCCCGGCGGGCACGAGGTAGACGGCGCCGGTTCCGCCGTCTGCCCCCGGGGCGCCGATGGCGATGCCGGGCGAACCTTCGCGGTTCGGGTCCCCGCCGTTGGAGATCGCCCAGCCCGCCTCGTCGCCCGCGGCCGCGCCGGTGAAGGTCGCGTAGGCGTCGCCGGGGTCCTCGCCCCACGTGTCCGGGCCGCGCCAGAGCCAGACGCGGCCAGCGTCCGTCGCGCCGTCACCGTCGTTGGTGCCACCACCGAAGAGGAAGTCGTCGTGGCCGTCGCCGTCGAGGTCACCGGCGTCCTCGACCGCCGCGCCAAGGTCGCCTTCGTAATCGGAGCCCACGAATTCGACGGTGTCGGTAAACGAGCCGGTGGCGATGATGGTCCCCTTGACCGGGCCGGCGATCAGCCAGGCGGCGCCGGTCTTCGCGAGGTCCCCTTCTTCGGTCGACGCCCCGACGAGGACATCCACGTTGCCATCGCCATCGACGTCCCCTGCCCCCGCGACCCCGGTCCCGAAGCTGTCCCCGGCGTTCGCCGTGAGGGTGGCGTAGGCGTTCCCCGGGCCCGCGTAGCCCGACCAGCCGCCGGTCGCTTGGAACACGTACGCGGTGTCGGTCACGCCGACGAGGAGGTCGTCGAGACCGTCCCCGTCGATGTCCCCGGCTCCGCGGAGCGACTGCACGCGGCTCGGCAGGCCGGAGATGTCGTAGACCTCTCCCCCGATCTCGCCATCGGAGCTGCCGTCACCCTTCACCCCGAAGACGACCCACTGGCCGCCCTGCCCGGTGCACGCGAAGATGTCGTCGAGCCCGTCGCCGTCCCAGTCGAGGTCCGCCGCCATCGCGAGGTTTGACGCGTCGCCGTACCCGCGGGTTGGGACGCTGGCAGTCTCCAGTGAGTCCAACGTCGCTGACCGCGGAAAGTCACGACTACCAAGGATGATCCAGGCTCCTGACCACCCCGGGGCATCGACAGCGATATCCGCGATGCCATCGCCGTTTGTGTCGCCGATGATCCGCGCCTGGGTTCCGAGGTAGCGCCCGTCGACGGTGAAGGTGATCTTCGAGCTGGCCGCGTCAAGGATGGAGCCGGAGGTGATTGGCCCGGGCACGACGTAGAGCGCGCCTGCCTCAGAGCCGCCATCGTCATCGCCGGGTGCGCCGATGATCAGGTCGTCGACGCCGTCCCCCGTCACGTCGCCGCCGCCGGAGACGGAGGTTCCAAACCCGTCGTCCGGGGACTCGCCGGTCAACACGACGCCGTCCGGCAACGTGATCGCGCCCGACGGGCCGCACCCGTTGTCGGCGACCCCGTCGCAGTCCTGATCGAGCCCGTCCGCGCAGATCTCGGTCGCGTCGGGGTGAGTCGCGGGGTCCGTGTCGTCGCAGTCCTCGGTGGCTGGGTAGCCGTCGCCGTCGGCGTCCGGGGCAGCCGTGTCCGTGTTGGAATCGGTGTCTGTGTCGGTGTCGGAATCGGTGTCGGTGTCCGTGTCGGAGTCGCCCGAATCCACCGTTTCCAGGCCGGAGTCGTTCGAGGTCGCCACGGTGTCCGCGTCGGAGCTCGGCGCGAGCTTCGGCACGCAGGCGAAGAGCGAGAGCGTGAGGATCGGAACGAGGTGCATTCGATGGGTCCTTGTGGCACGGATGGTAGCACGATGCCCCCGCGGGCAGCTCGGCAACCGGCCAGGGTGCCCGGTCAGACTGCCACACTGCGGGTCATGGTGCGGTTTTTGGCGCAGTTCGGGAGCCATGGTCCTGTATTTGGCGCGGCTCCCGGCTCTGGCGTCCGGGCCGCCACCGGCCGCACCCTCGTCGTCCCGTGAAGCGTCCGTTGCGTCACAACTATCGGCGTTTGTCCGTAAGCGGTCTACGACGAGGCGGGGGGCCAGGGGGCCAGTGCTGGCGCTGGGCAAACATTCACCTCGTAAGTGGCTGAAAGCGCGCGATTGGCGAGAGCAATGGCCCCCCGGCGCGGCGTTCCATGCACGTTCGGTGCCGGCTGCCGTCTTCGGCGGC
>CAIMSU010000204.1 GCA_903844155.1 uncultured Pseudomonadota bacterium
CGAACCTCAAGCGTGGTGGAATCGCGATGTTCAAGGCGCTGAGAGAGCCCGAGCATGAAGTCCGAGAGCGCGACGCTCTCATAGAGATGATGTTTGATGCGGACCGAGCGGATGTTGGCGGTGATGGTCCTTGCGTCGTCGAGCGACGCGGTGAAGCCGCCGGTGTTGAAGTCGCTGAGCAGCGCCCCAAGCTGGAGGATGCAGTCCGCGTCCTCGACCCGGGCCCGGACATACGCGCGACTTCGATCCCCCTGGTACAGGCCGATGAACTGTTCGGAGTGCTCCGACAGCAAGGCCTTTCCCAGCATCGGGGTCACAAAGGGAAAGCCGCTTGTGTCCAGGAGTTGCCTGAACTCCCGCTGCAGCCCAAAGCGAACCAGCTCCGCATCGGCGATGATGACCGGCTTCGTGGCTGTGCCGATCATCCTCAGCGCCTCCTCCAGCGCCTCGGCGAGCGCCGCCGGATCGCTGACGTCCACCGCCGCCTGCACCTCCCCCTCCGGCGCGCGACAGGGCATCGCGACGACATCGGCGGGGAGGCAGATGTAGACCGGCTGCCGCTGGGTCAGGCACGCGGACAACACCCGGTCGATCTCGTCGGGCGCTGTGTCCCCGCTGCTGAGCAGGGTGGAGGCCACGGTGATCCGCTCGTACATGCGGAGCGGGATCTCGTAGTCACCCAGCGTGTGGTGCAGGAGGGCGCGCGTCTTGAAGTGCGCGGTCGCCGGGGCGCCCGTGATAACCACGACGGGCACGCGCTCGGCGAAGGATCCCGCGACGCCGTTGATCGCGCTCAGCTCGCCGACGCCGTAGGTGGTCACCAGCGCGCCGACGCCCCGGATCCGCGCGTAGCCGTCCGCTGCGTACGCCGCATTCAGCTCGTTGCAGGTGCCAATGTACTGAACATCGCTGTCAAGGACGTGATTCAGGAACCCGAGGACGAAGTCCCCGGGGACGCCGAACAGGTGCGCGACGCCCATCTGGCGGAGGCGGATCAGGAGATAATCGGCGACGGTGGTCATGCGAGCGGTCAAAGCAAGGTGTGTGCCACCGGGAAACACTCGTTGAATCAAGCGCTTATGCTCAACGCCCGCAGCGAGACCACGCCGGGTCGGTCATTCTGACGGGGAGCCGAGCGGGGTACGGAGTCGCGCCTTCGAGCACAACCCCCGGGCCACCGGAGGCGGGGACTCCCTCGGCCCCCCGCGGCGGAGGAACGAAAACCTCACCGGAAGCAGTTCCCGATGGGACTCCCCTGCTGGGCGTGGACCCCGGGCTGGGAGGTGAGCTGCACGTTGCTGGCCCGCTCAAAGACCATCACAAAATCGGACCCGCCAAACTGGAAATAGCCCAGCTCCTCCCCCTTGTGCAGCGTCACCCCCTCCTCGGCGGTGATGACCACGGACGACACCTGCGCCATCCCCATCGGCAGACACGCCACGAGGCCGATCGGAGACTCGATGACCACCAGACCCCGGGTCTGCACGAACTGGTAGCCCGTGCCGTCGAGCGTCGTGAGCACGTTCCGGGGCTTGCCGTCCACGATGGTCGGGGTCACTGCGACGTCCAGATACGCCTGCCCCTGCAGCACCCGCGCCTCGATCACGCGCCCGCGGACCGGCGCATGCCAGCGGTGATAGTCGAAGGTGTTGAGGAAGGAGTGGGTGAAGATGCCGCCCCCGAACCGGTCGGCGTACGCGCTCCCCTCCAGGAGCTGGTGGATGGACCACGCCATCCCTTTGATCGACAGCTTGTCCTGCTGCACGTGGATTTTGGAGTCCTCGCCCACCTGCCACCACCCCACGAAGGTCGAGTCCGCGGGCGCGACCAGCACGTTGTCATCCCCCATCCCCGCCACGGGCCGCATCCCGGGCTTGGCATGCCGCGCAAAAAACTGGTTGAACGTCTGGTATCCACTTGGCGGCGGCATGTACTCGTGCCAGTTGAACAAGGGGTCCGTGCGGAAGCTCTCGACCTGCTTCGCAGAGTCGAGGGTGTCCAGGAACGCCCCGAAGGATTGTGCATACTCGACGATCCACTGCGAGAGCGGTGTGAGCGTTCCGACCGGGCAACCCGGCAGGATCGGACTCTGCAGGGCCTTGATCGGCTCCTGGTCGAGGAAGAAGTAAAACTTGACCAGCTTGTCGTAGATGTACTGCGACTCCCCCTTCTCCCGTGGGGCCCAGGTGACGAGGTCATCGATGAACCCAAGGTACCCGCCGAGGTCCTGAACGTCGCGGATGGCGGGCACGTCACGGGCCTGGGCGTTCCGGATCGCCAACCCGAAGGCGCTCTCCCAGCCGTTGGTCTTGATCAAGGTGGCGAGTTTTCGGACGATGGCGTGCATGCGCTGGCGCTCTCTGGAACGTGGGGGGGGGTGACCAGATCAATCCCGCACGAATCGCCGGTCAGGCGCCGTGCCGGCAGACTGCCGCCTGGACAACCTCCGACAGTTGGGTCTTTGCGTTTGGGGGTTGACACCGGGGCTCATGATCACCTCAGCAGGGATCGTGCCAGCCGGTCACGCCAACAGATTCGACCACTTACGGGGACGGGCCCGCTGTTGTCGACCGGCCGAGAATCAGAATGACGGACGCGGCGTTCAATTTGGACCGGCGCCCGGCCGGCGTCGGACAAAACATCGCCGCAAACCGCTGGCCGACCATCCAAGCGAAGTGTCTGGGAAGCCTGCGATCCCTTTCGGGCTGTTCGCCCTGCTCAGTTGCTCCCACCGCCAAACCAACGCGGCCGCGATCCCGGATCCGGCGTCGCGAACGGGTCAAGCACCTCAGCGGATCAGGCCTGGGAGCCTGGCGCGGATTGGGATCGGGCCGGGGGTTTACGTCGCGCCGATCCGTAGCGTCGCCACCCAAATCACCCAAGCGTAAGACAGGGGCGGAGTGAGGTAGACGCTGATGCCCGACGGTGCCAGGAACCCGGGCCGGGCAAAGGCGCAGGTGGACACGAGGTGGAGTACCGCCACGAACGTACCGAAAGCGAGGAGGGCGGGCCTCGCCGGGCGCCGCTCGCGCATCACCCAGGTCCACGGGAGCAGGGTGAGCGCCGTCGGCACGCCCGTCAGGTTGACGGCGAGCAACGACAACGCACTCAGCCACGACGCGCCGATCTCGGCGGTCGCCGCGTGTGCCGCAACGACCTCCGCCGGATCCGGCGTGCCTACCCCGGGGCCCAGCCACGCCAGGGTCGTCAAGAACAGGAAGCGGACGAGGAGGGCGGATGCCGCGACGCCTGGCAGCGTTCGGCGTTTCTCGCTCCACGGTTCGCGCGGGCGGGCTCGGCCAGCGATCCCGGCGCTCGGCACACCCCTCTCGCGGCCGCCCCTTGCGGGCGTCCTCCGTGGGCGGGCTACGCCGCCTGAACGCCTTGTCGGCGTTCGCCGTCGCAGTGCTCCGGCCGGCGGCTCCGCGTCGGGCGCGGATGCTCGACCGCGCCGGGCTCGCCGGCTGATTCCCGCAGTTCCAAGGCCACGTTCGCCGCCAGCCGCCGAGTACGGCAGCCGGCACCGAACGTGCGGGGAACGCCGCGCGGGGGGCCAATCCGACGGGCCATCGCCGCACTACAGGTGGATGCGAACGCTATGTTTGCCGAGCGCACGGATTGGCCCCCCGGGAACGGCGGCCGCTCACCGATCCTTGGTGCCGAGAAGCGATCGGGCCGTGAGGCGGCTGACGTGTAGAAGCACGGCAGCCGGCGTCGGTGTTCGCCAGCCTTGCCCTCGGTCGGTGCGGCGTGTAGAATCCGCTACTTCGCCCAAGGTATCACGACCGTGAGCCCGATCAGGTCGCCCTTCTTCCCCCCGACGATCCCGCCGGGATGCGCCCGGCCGGTGCATGACGCCCGGTCCACCGCGGACAGCGCCAGCGGGAACATGGCCGCGCCGTCAGACAGCGCCGCGGCCACCGCCTCCGACATCGGTCACACGCACTCCCGGGTCCCGGCGATCGGCGCCCGACTCGAAGTGGAGCCGCCCGCCCGCCTGCCGGGCCGGGCCCACTTCGCCATGCTCTTCCTGCTGGCCGGTTGCGTGCCGATCTACGCGCCGGCCGCGCTCACGGTGCCCGTCCTCGATCGACCGGGGCAGCTTGACGTCTCCGCGGCCGTCGGCTCAGGCGGGGGCCTCGTGGGCGGGTACGCCGTGACCGATCATCTCGGCGTGCTCGGCGGCGGGACGGGCTACGACGGAGCCCCGGGTGCGGGGCGCTCGGCGTGGTCCTGGTGGTGGCGGGCGGACGGCGGCGTCGCGTGGTCGGGCCGCACCGTGAACCCGTCGATCCCGGCCCGTGGCCTGAACTTTGGAGCCGCGGTGCTGGCCGGGGGCGGCCATGTCTCGGCAGACGTGAACTTCGTGCCGGGCCCCCCGCTGTTCTGCTTCAGCTCCGACGGGTGCGAGCCGAGCATCTCGGACCGCGTCGCGGTGACGTACGACGCGGACCTCGCGATGGCCCGCGCCGAGGGCTGGTTCGGACCGCACTGGAAGTACCTCAGGCTCCTCGCTGTCGTCGGGGTGACCGCAGAGGAGCAGTGGGTGACGCCCGGCGCGAGCGTCGGCTTCCCGACAGCGCAGGTCCTGGCCCCCGACCTCGGCGTGCAGGGTCGAATCGGTTCGCGGCGAATCGGCCTGGCCTTCGCCTTGGGGGCGACGCCACACTGGGTGTGGACACCGGGGGCAACCGCATCGGAGCAGAGCCTCCTCGACTACCTCGGATACGTTCCGATGACCTGCAGCATCGGCGTCGATGTGAGGCTCGGGCCCGCTGGAGCGGAGCCAGCACCGCCGCCTCCGGATCCGTGACGCACGGTTGGTGGCAGTCGCGCCCTCTCTTCAGGCCGCCGTTCTCGGCGCTCGGCACACCCCTCTCGCGGCCGCCCTTTGCGGGCGTCCTCCCAGGGTCAGCGGGAATCGTGTTCGGCGCGGACGGACTCCGGGCGGATCATCCACGCCGCCGGCCGTTTTCCTGCGTTGGTTCCCACCTGATTTCCGTCGCTTCTTCCCACATGTTCGCTATTTTGGCTGACCGTCTCCGTGGGCGGGCTACGCCGCCTGAACGCCTTGTCGGCGTTCGCCGTCGCGGTGCTCCGGCCGGCGGCTCCGCGTCGGGCGCGGACGCCCGACCGCGCGGGCGTCGGCGCTGATTTTTCGCCGGTCCGAGGCCACGTTCGCCGCCAGCCGCCGAGTACGGCGCCCGTCACCGAACGTGCATGGAACGCCGCGCCGGGGGGCCATTGCTCTCGCCAATCGCGCGCTTTCA
>CAIMSU010000205.1 GCA_903844155.1 uncultured Pseudomonadota bacterium
GACCGGATCAGACGGCAGCCACGAGGGTGTCTCCCGCGCCAGCGTCGTTCACGCACCCCGCTCCAAGCTCGGCTCTGGTTCCGACGCGGCCCACGAAGGGGTCTCGAAGGGGAGCGTGATCCATGCACCCCGCTCGAAGCACGGACAGCAGTCCGTCAGCGTCGGGTGCGGGGCCGGAGGCGGCTGCGCAGGCCGATGCGCGAAGGACGGCCTGGGGGCATGCGGCACCCGGTCTACAGGACAGATGATCGATGCCGACACAATGACCAGGGTGCCACAGGGGTGGCATGGACGGTGGGGCGGAGAGGGCGTTCACGACTCGAAGTCCCCCTGGAAGGATGACCAGACAGCTCCGAGGGCGGCCAGTCTAAGGTGTGACCCGGCCGCCTCCGGACATTTCCAGCGGCCGTCAGGTCCGCAAGTCCACGGCTGCAGTCTCTCCGGCGAATGCTGTGCCTCCCCGAGCATCTCCCCTCGATCAAGGGGGTGCGCCGACGACGTCGAGCGGAACCATGTTCAGGTGGTCGGCATCGATTCGACGATGGAGGATCTGGTGCGAACGTCTTGGTGCATCCTCGGGCAGAGCACAGACATCTTAACCTGGGCAGCGTGCGTGATCTGGGGAGGAGCCGAAGGACAACTCATCGCGAATCTTGTAGCCGCCAAGTGGCCCTTTCGAGTGACCGTGCGGGGCACCACCAGTATGAAGTCTGGCGGCGTGGAACTGTGCACCGCGACGGGCGTCGTGTCCGTCTCCGGGGCCTACCCCGGCACGATCAATATGTGCACGATCAACGATCTATCAGTATTTTATGAGCAAGTTTGGGAGTGCGGAAGCGACGACGAGCGAACCTGTGTGGCGATTTCCCTCGCGGGTGACTTTGCGCACGAACTAGTTCATGTCGCGGGGGTACCGGGAAATCATAACGACCTGCCGGACGCCTGCTTCGGGTCATACATGTTCGGTGCTCTGGTTACTTGGGCGCTCCTTCAGAGGTTTCCCAGTTCGATGAACGCGAGCTGCTGCAAGACTGCCTTCGGAAGAGGCACCAGCACGGTCGAGCCGGACCTATTCGCGAGCGACGACACGTTCGACGCGGGTTCTGGCTGCAACACCGTGTGCCCGACCGGCGGCGGCGGGGGAGGCGGTTCCGTGCCTCGCTCTGGACCGCGGTCGGCGGTGCCTCCGTTCGATCCTGCAGGTCCGGGATGGTGGGGCCCGACCGTGGACCCTTTTGAGAACCAGGTGATACTGGACGGCGTCGATGTCACCGGCTTTCTATAGAGGGTCCCTCTGGTGGATCGTGACGCTGACGATCGTCGGCTGCGGAAATCTGCCATCCGATTGGCGATGCCCTGAGGGGCCGAAATACGTGGCCAGTGGGCCAGCAGTCCAGGCTGCGGCGGACTGCGGCTCGGCCACGTGTCCCTTTCTCTGCTCGCCCGACACCTGCGCGGCGGATACAGGTGTAATAACTTGCGAGGATTGCGAGGTCCTTGATGCGTTCCTCTCCGGAGACTGCGGGACGTGCTCGATTCGCTCTGACCTCGGTGCGACCGTGGCGGAATGCGGGCACTTGAAGTGAACGTTTTGGGCGCGTCGCCTCCTGCCCCACCCGTTGCAGGGCGAGCGAGCTGTGAAATCGTCGGGGTTGCTGCTGGCGGCTCGACGGTCACTGGGCATCTGACGATGCGTCGACCATTTTTTAGTGTGCAAGCGACGGCCCATTGTGCCGGTGGCCCCGCCGAGAGTCCCACGCATTACAGAGCGCCTACCTACCCACGCTGGATCCCGACATGCCGGTCGATGCGCTGCACCCTACCCTGATCGCCACTATGGCTGACGCCGGAGTGACGGCCGGCACGCTCGGCCTAATTCCCGTGGCGGAGACCCGCGACTCGTCCACGGGGCCCCGCGAGGATCTGCTCTTGACCGCCGAGGGGAAGCAGGCCGTCTGGCGAGTGCCTTCGCTTGCAAGCCTGTTTCGCGGCAACGTCGCGCCGCCGCCCATGCGGGACTACCCCGACGACTACGTGCCGGTCTTCGCGCTCTTTGAGCGCAACGTGGTCACCCTCAGCCAGGCGGGGCGCGCGCCCACTGACGGCGAACTGGAGGACCTCTACGGGAGCCTCCGTCGGCGCCCCGACGGCCGCAGCAGTGGGTGGGCCCACGACGGCGTGTGGAGGATCGCAGCGTTCACGCTCGGGCACTTCGCGTTGAGTGCGGCGGAGTTCGAAGCGGTCGCGGCGCGCCTCGCACGGGCGGCGCGGTTTTGGAGGGCGGGGCCCTCGTCGCGCTACTACCTGGGTGAGTTGCGGAAGCGATTCCCGGAACGGGTGACGGCATGAGGGCGTAACCGGGTCGCGGCCGAAATGTTGACGGGCGCCAGGTGCGGTGGAGCCCCGCCGGCTCACGCCGCCGATCGCCTGAACTTCGGCCGCTTCAACCCCACGACCCACGCGATCACCCCGTATACAGGACGGGATCCATATGACGGGCCGAACCCCCCAACGTCAACAGCCCCGCCCGCCCGCCCGCCCGCGCGCCCGCCCCGCCTCGGTTCAAGCTCTGATGCGATCCCCGCTGATCGGCCCGCCCGAGCCGGCGATCGCCGACCGCCGACCAGCCCGTTTGA
>CAIMSU010000206.1 GCA_903844155.1 uncultured Pseudomonadota bacterium
CAGCCCAAGCCGTCGCGGAAACGCCTTGTTCAACGCGAGCCGATTCGACGCGGAGGCGTAGCGATGACACTCATCGCCGACGAGCAGCGACCCGGGGCGACGTGGGCTCACCGCGTCGCGGGCCGAATTGACGACGGCGACGAGGACGTCGTCCTGGTTCAGGCTCCCCTTTTCACCGTCGCCGAGCAGCCCGATGTGCACGCCCGGTCGGAGCACCTGCTGCAGTACGCCCCTCCACTGGTGGAGCAGCTCGCAGGTTGGGACGAGGACGACCGCTTGTCCCCCGCTATTCAGCGTTTCGAGGATCGCGGCCACCCCAAGTCGCGTCTTGCCCGTCCCCGTCACCGCCTCCACCACCCCGCGGCATCGCTGACGTCGCCAGGCCGCCAGCGCCTCCGTCTGCCAGCGGTACAGCCCATCTTCCGCGTTCGTCGCGGGTAGTTGGATCATGCTGCCGGGGGTCCGGACGTTCCATCTCGGAGGATCGTCCTCGTCACACCTGAACCGGCCGGGCTGTCCGTCCAGCGCCCGCGTCACGTCGGCTGTGGTCATCGAGACGCGGCCTTGTCCCCGGAGAACATCGCGAAGCTCCTTGGCCGTGAGAGATCCGGCGTCGGCGAGCGCCGCAGCCACGTCCTCGATCACGCCTCTGCGGAGTCGGCGTCGTCGGGCTCGGCGCCGGTCTCAAGCTCGATCTCCTCGGTGAAGTCTGTGGGCACGGTCGCCACCACGGTCTCTGGCTCATAGAGGGGGTCCAACCGGCTCAAGTCCCACTCGTTGATCCAGGCGCGCACGTACTGGCGCATGCGGTTGGACGGCAGCCGCTCCAGCCCCTCGACGTCGGGCGGGTCCCAAGCGTAGGCGGCGGTGTGTAGCGCCTTCAGGCGGGTGTACGTGCGGTCGAGCGCGGCGCGATCGGGCGCTTGGAGGCGGATCTGGTCGCGTTCGATCACGCGCATGCCGGCCTCCGCGCGCGTGGCCTGCGCGTCCAACTCCGCGGTGCCCTTCGCGCGCAGCCGCTTCCCGACGAGTTCAAGGTCGTTCTTGCCGACCAACACAGCGGCCTCAAAGTCGTCCACAGTCGCCAGGACGGCCGCGATCGGCGTGCCGGCGTCCTCGCGGTCGCCACGGACCCATCGAGCGACCTCGGCGTAGGATCTGGCACGTTGAAGCAGGGAATAGCGGCCGATCAGCTCGACCTCGTCGAGCAGGATCACCCAGCCCTTGTGGCCCGTCGCGCGCATGAGCCGAGAGGCGAACCGGAACCGCTGTAGGGCAAGATCGCGCTCCTTGCCGGCCTTGAGCCGGTACGTGCCGCCCGCGCCAGCCTCTTTCAGCCGACGACGGAGCTCGGGGACGGCGAGGGGGTGTCCGGCCCAGAAGCGGAGGATGCGGTCGGTGAATTCGGCGTCGCCCCGGGCCTGCTCGAACAGGAAGAGCGTTGCGGCGAAGGTGCGGTCGACGGGGTTCTCGTCGGAGTGGACCCAGCGACGGAGCGAGGCGCTCTCTTCGGAATGTGCGGCGAGCCCCGCGGCGATCTCGTCGATCGCCGAGCCGGGACGACCGGGGACCTGGGCGGCGTCAATGGCGGCGCGGAACACGCTCGCGGGGTCATGCAGCGCCGTCTCCTTGGAGATGACGACCTTGGAGACGACAAAACCAGCGTCCAACGCGCGGTGTCCGAGCGCCTCCAGCACATGGCTCTTGCCGACGCCGAACCCACCGCCGAGCAGGATCCCGCCGACGGGCTTCTCGCCAGGGTTCGTGAGGGACTCGAGTAGCTCGGCAAACCGGTCGTCGACGGCGGTCTGCAGCGAGCCGAGGGCGTTGACGGCGTCGCGGTTGGGGACGCCGGCGCGCAGGGCCTCGATCGCGCGAAGCGCGCTTACTTGCTCGATGTTCATGCGGGACTCCCCTCGTTGGTGAGCTGGCGCGGGCCGAGGCGGACGAGGGAGGAGTAGGGGTTGTCACGGCGACGGTCGCGGACCTCGTCGTGGATCCGAAGCTTCAACGCCTGATAGGCGGTGACACCCCGCGACTCGTCCGTCAGGAACTCGGGCGCGGCGACGACGACCACGCAGCAGTGGGCAAGCTCGTCGGTGTTGTCCACCAACTGGCGGAGCAGCTCGTAGGCGTCAAGGAGTGTGCCCTTTGTGTAGTAGAATCCCTGCCTTTCGCCGGGTGACGGGCGCCGCGCGAAGCCGAGCCGCGTGATGTCCAGCTCGACGAGCAGCCCCGGGCAGCCGTTCGCGGCCATCCAGTGGCTCAGCGAGAAGAGCAGATGACGGGCATTGTGTCGCCCGATCCGGCGGAAGATCGCGGCGGAGCGCAGCAGTGACATCTGCTTCAGCTCCCCCGTCAACCAGCCGATGACAGCTTCTCGCTCGGCCTCCGTCACTTGTCCCGTCCCAAGCTTCGCTTGGCAAAGACGGAGGGCGGCGGTGCGGAATTCCTGCACCATCGCAAAGTCGCGCTGCACGATCTGTTGGAGTTGCCGGTTCACGTCCCGGCTGACCTCGCCAGCGTCCACACCGTGATGCTCGGCGACCGCGCCGACGGTGACGTCCTCCCCGGTGACCGGCCATAAGGCAGCTTTGTAAGCGGCCTTTACCGTCGTCGTCGCCAGATCGTCCCAGTCGATCTGCCGCGCGATCTCGAAAAACACCTGATCCATCAGGTGGATCTTCGTCTGCGAGGCGTCGACTCGCACTCGAACATACCCAGCCCCGGCGGCCGTAGCGCGCAGGGCTTCACCGAAGCCGAGCAGCTCCGCCTCGTTCACGGGGACGACGAACTTGACCGCCGAACCGCCATGCGCCACGAAGGAGCGCAGGTACTCTGTATCGAGGAAGCTGGAATATTCGCGGCTGGCGATCATGTCGAAACCGTGAACTGGACGCCAGCGTAGACCTTCTCCTGCCCGGTCTTCGTGACGGTGGTGAGGACGCCGCCCCCTCGGGTCAAAGCGCTCGCCGCGAACGTCATCGCCCGCCCCGACTTCGTCGTCGTCACCCCGCTCATGTCGAGCAGGTAGAGATCGCGGGCAAACTCGGGTTTGGAGTAATCGCGGGCCGCGCCGGGCATGACGGTGAGCACCCCGTAGAGGTCCACCAGTTTTACGACTGAGCCCGGTCGTCCTGCGTTCTTCGCGACGACGAGGTCGTAGGCGAGGGCGAGGGACTCCAGGAACGCGTCGGCCTTGAACTTCGGTGGCTTCATCTGTAGCGCCTTCATCGTCCGGACGAAGACCGACGGTCGCACGCGACGGTCGCGCTTCTTGTCGACCACGACGGAGAGATCGTTGGCCGAGATCGCCACGATCGCCGGGTAGCAGAGGATCCGGTCGTCCGAGTAGTAGACGTTGACGCCGTCGGCCTTTGCGCGTGCGAGCACCTCTTGCGCGTACGCGCCGCTCGCGAAGTGTTGCTGCTCGTCGAACTGCCAGCCGTCGCGAACCAGCGCGACCGTTTCGGTGGCGACGTCGGCGAGGCGCGCGGCGTCTCCGAGCGCCTGACGCAGCTCCCGAAGCTGCCCGACCGCCGCAGCGGCCTTCGCGCGCTTGACCTGGCCGAGGGCGGCGAGGACGCTTTTCATCGCGCCGTCAATGTCCCGCTCGATGGATTGGAGTGCCGGTTCAAGGTGTACAAAGGACAAGACGGGATCCGGGAAGGGGGCGGGCTTAGCCTGTCCGGGGGAGGCGGCAAGGGGAGGGGAGGGATTTTTACGAGCGTTCGTCTCGGCTTCCGTTTCTGCTAGGGTGCGGTTGCCGGGTCGACCCACGGCTATCGACACGTCAACATGGACGGCGCAGTTTTTCCGGTTCTGGTGCGCCGCACGGTCACCTCCGCGTCCGCCTGCTATGGTAGCATCCGGGGGTGCCTACCAGCCTTCCACCGCCGAATTCTCATCCCATTGCAGGGTTACATCCACCATTAGCGCGCCGCACAGCCAACTAGGTGGGCCAGCGCATGAGTCGGCTGGCCCTGGTCATGAGCGGCGTCGCCGGTTGCTCAACGCCGCCACCTTCATCTCGTTCGGATGTCAGTCCCCAGGGTCCGCCCGAACCCGTGGTGGTCCCGGGCGCCGTTGCCGCGGCAACTGCGCCGCTCGTCCCCTCACCGTCCCCGCTCACCGGCGGCGCAGGCGCATCTCCACTATCTAACCCAAGATGTGCGCGAACGCCGCGAATTCTCACATCCAAGCCTAGACAAAACATAGGTTCCGCCTTAGTAGTTGGTTGTTGATTCCCCCACTACGAACGAGGAACCTATGGGTAGGAGTTCTACCACACGCCGCGGCCCCCTGCCACACCCCCATAGGCGCTAACTTACTTGACACGTCAAGAGTTCCGGGTGAGTCTGCGGCATGCACTCCGCCCGCCGCCGC
>CAIMSU010000207.1 GCA_903844155.1 uncultured Pseudomonadota bacterium
GGCGGCAGGCCATGAGAGTCCGCCGCTGTGTGCTTTTATTACGGTTCATCGCGGATCGTGCTGACGGTACATGGCGGCTGGTACATGCCGGGTACATCAGGCCGTTTCTGACCGCTCGATCCGAGCCACCGCAAGCGCCGGCACCTTGGCGACGACGGAGACGAGCTGCAGGCCTCGGATCGCCTCGATGTACGACACGTCCTGCCCGGGCTGAGCATGGCCGACCAGGTATTCCCGCGCCTCGCGTGCGATCCCCATCGCGGCCAGCTCGGTCTGAAACCCGGCCCGGAACGCATGATCGGGGCGTCCCTTCCAGGTCGATGCCGTCACCCCGGCGTGTGTCCAGACCAGCGCCACGTCCCGAGCGCGCATCAGCCGGTGAGTGTGAGGACACGGCACGATCCACGCCTTGTCGGTCCACTCGGCGAGCCCTGGGGCTCTCCACTCCGCGAGCAGCGCCGGAGCGACGGGGACGATCCGGCCCGTCCTCTCGCTCCCCGGCTTCCCGAGCTCGCCGCGGATGGTGAGCAGCCCTGTCGCGGTGTCGAGGTCCTCCCAGCGCAGACCCATGACTTGCTGAACCCGGAGGCCCGTGCACCGCATGACGATGAGCGCGCACCGTCGCCACGAACCACAGGCGGAGATCGCCGCGTCCATCTGAGCCCACGTTGGGGCCGCGCGGGGCGTCTTGGCTGGCTTGCGCGGCAGCTCCATCAACCGGGGGCGCGGAACGTGCGGCTCGTACTCCTCGCGACCGTAGGCCCACGTCCACAACAGGTGGATCGTCTCGATGTGCTTGCGCGCGGTCGTCTCCGTGCGCCGATGGATGTACCGGCCGGTCGCGACGGTGCGGACGAAGTCCCAATACCGTTCCAGCAGCAGCCGGGAGAGCAGCCCCGGCTCGGCGTCCTTGCCGTACCAGGCGATGAAGGCGTCGAGGTGCTGAGCGCGGTTCGTGACCGTCCGCGGGGCGAGCCGACGCTCACACGCCGTTATCCACGCGCGGGCGACGGCTCGGAGCGTAAGAGTCTGAGGTGTTCCTTCATCGACCCACTTTCGGCCGACGTCTTCGGCGTGCTGGACGGCGCGGAGGATCTCGCGCGCGGCTTTCTCGGTGCTGCAGGTCCTGGCGTGCGGGGTGCCGTCGGGGTCACACCAGCGGACGCGGGGCTTGCCGCGGGGATGATCGATCGACGCCATGCCGTCAGCTCCTGCAGCCAGATTTCTACCACGGGGAGGGGGCGCCACCGCCAGACCATGCGGACACCGACACCGACACCGATCCGAGGGGCAGCGAGCGCCAGCGGGGCAGCGTCGGCCATCGCGAGCAGCGTCTTGGGCTGCACGTCGATGGCGCGGGCGACGTCGTCGGTGTGGAGGGGGTAGCCGGTCACGATCCCACCGTAGACGCTGACGGGGTGCTCGTCGAAGGGGGCTCGCCAACCGCGCTCGCCCCGAAGGCCTCACGGTGGGTGCGGTTCAGGCGTTCGAGGCCGCAGTTGGGGGCGGTCCTTGCAGACGAGGGTGCGGCTGCCCCATTTTCGGGCGCGGCTGACGCAGGGTGCCGACGCGGTTCGGTCGGCGGTTTGGAGTGCGGTTTCAGACCGCCGATGATGCGGAAGGCGCGGATCATGGGTTTTCACCCCGAAACAGGCCCCGCCAGTGCATCAAACAGCGGTACGCGTTGAGCCGCTTGTTTCGGATCTGCCGAGCAAGGGCGACGGCGTACTGGCTGGGGAGGTCCGCCGGGAAGGTGGCGAGCATGATGTGTCGCGCGTCGGTCCCGTGGCCGAACCACGCCCCGCTGAGGATCAGCGTGCCGTCCACCTCCGGCTCAAACCTCGAGCGCGCTGGTCGCAGGTACATCCCACCTTCATGTGGTCCCATGACTTCGATCCCGTGGCCCGTCTCGCTCCAGCGCCAGGCGTCGCCCCAAAGCCGGCGGGCGACCCGTTCGATGTCGGGGCAACCGGCGAGCGTCTCGCGGATCTGCGCTTGTTGCTTGGCGTCCTCGCGCTCCCGATGGAGCTGGGTGGCGACCGCATCCAGAGCCCAACGTGCCTCGCGGATCGTTCTGTCGAGGTCCTCGTCGCCCCGGAACATGATCGCCAGGAACTCTGCCGCCGTCAGTTGTCCCGGCACCCCGTTCGCGGTGGCCTCCCGGAAGATGTCGCCGGCGATCCCCGCGTGGTCCTTCGGCGACACATCCGCGAGCAGCTCGCGTCGGAGATCGGCCAGCGCGTCGAGGTAGCCTTCAGCGGCCCACTCGACGCGGCCGGGCGTGGCTTCGTGGGGGCGCGGGGCCTTGGGGCGTGCGTCGAACAGGCGGGTGACGACGGTGAGGGCGCTCACGGCCACCTCGTCTTGCGCAGCAGGAGCCGCCCCGGTCCGCGCTTCGGTAGCTCGGCGAGGAGCCGCTCCATATGGTCACGCGGATCGAAGGGCCCGAGCGGATCGAGCTTCGCGCAGTCGTTGTGCCAGCCGTAGCGGGGACGGAAGGGCCGGCGGGTGTGATCGATGGAGATCGCCCCGTCCTTTCGGGCGCGGAGGGCGGGACCGGTGATCGATTCGCCGCACCATGCGCAGAGGGGGAGGGTCAAAACAGCCTCGCTTGCGGCGACTTGGCCGCGCGTGTCGCCGCGTTCGTCTCTTTGTGGTGGTCGATGTCGTAGCGAAGGTGACAGCGTTGGCAGTAGGAACGCAGGTTCGCCGGGTCGCAATTCTCGGGCTGGTGATCGAGGTGGGCGCACGTCAGGACCACCGTACCCTTCGCCCATTTTGCCGGTTCGCCGTTGACCTCCTCGCATCGGCGCGGCCCCGGATTCGTCCGGTGCAAGCCGCACTCGCCCTCGCACTCGCAGCGGTTTCCGGCGCGCTCGCGAATCGCGAGGCTGATCGCCTTCCAGTCCTTCGGGTAGCGGGCCTTCTCACTGGGGCGGATCGGCATCACACCCTCTCAAACGTGTACGCCCAAACCCAAGGATCGGCCTCGGGAGGGAGCTTGTTGATCGTGCGGAACCCCTTGGCGTAGTCGGTGGGCGTGGTCCCCAGCCCCGCGTGCGCGAAGCCCTCCGCAAGCACGTCTGCCGGGCTGATCTCGGTCAGCCGTTGGGCGCGGACCTCGGTGACGCGAAGGGTGAGCCGGGACTCGGTCGGGCGCATGAAGATTGAAGGGGTCCACAGCCGGTCATAGTCGGGGCCGTAGTCCGCTCGGTACTCGATCGTTGGATGCCACTCGGCGTCGGGCCTGCCGAATGTCTCCCGCACCCAAAGTAGGTCGCCGACCTCGATCCGCGAGTAGACCCGCTCAAACCCAACCAAAAGGCGCGGCCCATCGGAGCGCGCATCACTCCAGTCCAGATCCTCCCAAAGGTTGTTCACTGGCGACATGCGGGATCGAGACGGGGTGATCTGCCGCCTCGTCTGCGTCTTGGCCCCTGCGAGGATGGCGCGCACCATGTCGCCGCGAAAGAGGATCGGGCGGGCGCTCACTTCGCGCCTTCCAACGCCGCAACAAGTGCCGCCGCTTCGGTGGGGCCGTTACAGATCCCGCGCCGCAGTTCTGCCGCCATCTCCGTCACAATCGTTGGCGTGGATCGCGACGTTCGGATCGGTGCTGGGTCGCTGCTTTCCGGGTCGGCCACGTCAATCTCACGCATGAACCCGGCGGCTTCGCAGGTGGCCCGGATCGTATCGAGGGCCAAGCAGAGTTCGGCGAGTTCGGCCCGGTTCGCCTCGACTTCGGCGACGAGGGCGGGGATGTCGGTGCGGGCGTGGGAGATGAAGGCGGCGTTGGCGCTGTCCGCCGTTTGATGCGGCATCGGCGACATGCCGTTGCGGTGGACGGTGACGATGACCGTCCGCCGTGGCTCAATCACCTGATACGCGGACTCAGGTCCGGGGAGGTAGCTGGCCCACGGCCCCTCCGTAGCAGCGGCTTCGCGGGCTTTTATCGGGGCAAGGTCAAGCATGGGAGGCTCCGAGGTTGGCTTGGGTGAGGGCTTCGACGACGTCAGGACAAACCATGTTGCCGATCCGGGCGACCTGATCGCCCTTGGTCCCGTGCAACTTCATGGTCGGCCAGCCTTGCGCGGCGGCGAGCTCGCGGGGTTGGAGCATCCGCATGGCGATGTCCACGATGGCGCACTCTGTCCCGTCGATGGTCAGGGTGACGAGTCCGAACCGGTCAGTCGTCGTCACCGTCCGAACCGGCTCCGTCAGCGGTTGGCCATCCCGCTCCGAGCCGTAGAACGCACACAGGAAGGCGGAGATGAGGGCGGCATGGTTGCCCTGTCCGGTGACAGTCGCTGCGGGTTCTGTGATCGGCTGGCCCGCCTTGGCGGACCCGTGGAACTCATCGAGGAACACCGCGCCGAGCGAGTGATGGTCAACCGCCGTCACGGTCGGCATCGGTGTCTCGATGTCCTTGCCCACGACGCCGGTGAAGTGCCGCGAGAGAAATGCCGCGACAACGCCGCCCTGGCTGCCCTTGCTCGTCACCGTCTTGAATGGCCGGTCTGCGTCACGTGCGCGCGGGGCCTGGCCCTCGCGTTCGCCGTTGCCCGTGTCGATCAGGGTTGCGGCGGCCAGCGCGAATTGCTCTGTCGCCGTCAGTGTCGGGCCGGGAGTGTCCAGGTCGCGGACACCTGAGCGGGGCGTGTCGCTGCCGTTGCTGTGGGCTTTGACGATCACGGGTGCGACGACACACCGATCCCCGCCCTTCGGAGTGCTGGTCAGCGTGTTCGCAGGCTCGTCGATGTTCTCGACTCGCCCGCCGTGCGACAGGTTGACGAGGAAGGGCCGCGGGTTGTTCAGCACGAACCGGCGGACGCCCTCCGCGATCCGGCGCTGGGTCGCCTCCGCCAACGGGCGCACCGGAACGCCGTCAGCCCCGGTCGCCTTGGCCCATTCCCGAGCCTCCGTTGGGGTGGCGAAGATCGAGAGCATCGGGATCGTCCAGTCGACGCACTCGGCCGCGGTGTGCCAGGGCTTCGCTCGGCCCGGTCCGTGCGTCGGCTCCGGCCAGCGGATCGGCTGACCGTCGCACCGGGCGACGAGGTAGAACCGCTTGCGGCTGGTCGGCGCTCCGTAGTCGCAGGCGATCAGGGTGCGCCATTCGACCGCGTAGCCCTCGGCGCGGAGCTGCTCGACGAACTCGGCGAAGGTCTCTCCGGCGCGGTCCTTGATCGGGGTGTCGTCCGCACCGACCGGGCCCCAGGTCACGAACTCCGGCACGTTCTCCATCATGATCACGCGGGGCTTGATCTGCCGCGCCCAGTCCACGATCACCCAGGCGAGGCCACGGATCTTCCTGTCCACCGGCTTCCCGCCCTTCGCTCGGGAGAAGTGCCGGCAGTCAGGCGAGGCCCACAGCAGGTCCACGGCTCGGCCCCGTGTCGCATTGAGCGGCGGCACATCGAACACGCTCTCGCAGTAGTGCTCCGTCTCGGGATGGTTCGTGCGGTGCATCTCGATCGCGTGCTTGCAATGGTTGATCGCGACCACGGGGCCGTGACCGAGCGCACGTCGGATGCCCTCGGACGCCCCGCCACCGCCCGCGAACAGGTCGATGCAGATCGGGCCGCGAACGCGGCCGAAGAGATGGCCGTCAGCGGGCATTGATCGCCCCCATCAGCGCCGCAACATTCCTCATCTCGCACTGGTCCGACACGTACACCCCTCCCAAGTCAACCAGCGCGTGCCGGTTCAGCCGCTCAGCGCGAGGATGGGGGAGTAGCTCGCACTCGCGCGGGCACCGGTGAGCGCACGGCTCGGCGGGCCACGCTGGGCAGACGCGGTCGGTGGCGCAGGTCACTTCGACTCCCCAAATGCCAGCCAGGCCGGCGAAACAGTGAGCGCACGGGCGAGAGTTTCGACCTCCGCGAGAGTTGGGCCGCCCTTCATCGCGGCGCGCATCAGTCGGCGAACCCGGTGGAGTGGGATCCCTGACCGAGTGGCCAAATCGCAAGGGCGCAGGCCTCGCCGCTCGGTCTGGCGTTCGAGGCGAAGCCCGAACGTCTCCATCGTCAGGGCGGCGGTCACGCAGCCCCCAACATGCGGCGTCGAATCGCCACAGCGATCCCAGCGGCGCGACGAGCATCCGACAGCGCCCGGTGGGCCGGCTCGCACGGCGGCACGCCGAAGAACTCCCCAGCGGCGGCCAGCGAAGGCCACAGCCATGGACGGCCCGGCTCATACCGGGGATGCGTCGGATCGGCCTGGCGAAGCACCCCGGCTGGCCCCATGATCGCCATGCTGCGTTCCATGATGCAGCTCGCCCACGGGTGCCCAGTCAGGCCCATCCGTTCAATCATGGGCATGTCGAACGCCACGTTGAACGCCGTCAGGTAGGTTGCCCCCCCCCATGCCCGAAACAGGGCGGCTACTTCCTCGGTCGGGCGCGCAGCGGCGATCTCGTCGCGGGTGATCTGGTTGATCTCCAGCGCTTTGTCAGCGCGGCCGTCGAGGATGTCGGGACGGACCACGGACGAGAACGAGCCAACCGTCTCGCCGTCCTCGTCGAGCTTGACGCCGGCGATCTCGATGACGCGGGCCCAATGGTGAGACGGGAACCCTGTGGTCTCCGTGTCGAGGACGATGATCGGGGCGCGGAAGAGGGTCACGAAGCACCCCCGCTGGTCCGCAGCCAGATCGAGGCCCCCTCAACCTCCGGCCACGGCCCATCCCCGCCGTTCAGGGCTTGGACGTCGTCCACGACGATGGGGAGCGCCGACCGGCCCGCAGCGCGGCGCAGACCCAGCCGGAGAAGGAGATCCGCGAGCACCCGCTGCCCACCCGACAGCAGATCGAACGGCACCCCGCCCCACAGCACGCGGACGTAGGGGTCCGTCTTGCCCCGATCCTCGCCCGCGAACTCGATGGTGAGCGCGCCCACGTCGCCCATCGCCGCGAGGCTCTTGGCGGCTTCATCGGCAGGGGCCCGGCGACAGGCGGGAAGGAGCCGCTTGGACACGCGCTCGGCTTCGTCGCCGGCCTTGCGCTGGATCTCAAGCGCTGTCTGGAGCTGCTTGCGGGCGTCCACGACGGCCCTGTCAGCGGCAGCGGCAGCCCCCTCGGCTCGCAGGGCCTGGCCGGTCAGCCCGGCGGCTTCGCGAAGCTGGTCAGCGGTCGGGCGCTCACCCTCGGGGGCCTTGGGACGCGAGCCTTCCGGCGGGCGGGGCTTCTCCGCGTGGTAGACGCGCAGATCGGCGCTGTGGCGCTGGAGGCGGGTGTAGTCGGCTTCGTGACGGGCGAGCGAGGCGCGGGCTTCGGTGAGTTCGGCGGCGATGTTCATGCGCCCTCCTGTTCGGTTTGGGGGTTGGGGATCTTGACGCCCGGCGATCCGCAGGTCGGGCACCGGGTGAGGAACGGCTCGACAACGACACGATCCACCGGCTTGATGAGCGGCCTCAGCTTGTCCGCGACCTCGCTCACGGCAGCGGCCACCTGCCTGTCCTTGGCATCCCTGGCCGCACGGGCGCGCTCGGCTTCGACCGCCTTCTCCGCAGCCTGCCGAGCGGCCTCTTCCGCGCTCTCCGCCGCAGCCTGGGCGGAGAGGCGCTCCACGGTCACCCGGGCCGCTTGGTGCGCCTGCGCATCGTAGGCTGGGGCCTGTGGCTCCCGCTTGCGCCAGGCGTCGAGGTCCACGTCAAAGCCAGTCCACCGTGCGCCATCGCGCTCAGCGACCCGCCATGCCTCACCGGCCTCGGTCAGCTTGGCGGCCCGCTCGATCTCCTGCTGGGTCGGGACCGAGACGCTCTCGCGGGCCGCGATCGCCCGCGTCAGGGTGGCCCGGCGCTCGTCGACGGTGGCGTCAGCCCGGTCCTTGGTCCGGTTCGTCTCCGTCTGGAGTGCTGCAGCGCCCTTCACGTCGCAGGGATCGGACTCCCGCCAGTCGTCGCCGAGCAGCTCGCGCACGCGGGCCGGAACGTCGCCCGTCGGGAGCATCCGCGAGAGCATCTCCTTGAGCTTCTCCCCGGTCCCGCCAGCGATCTCGCGCCAGGCCATCGGGGCGATGATGTACCGGAGATCGGAGCCGCCCCACTTGCCGAGCGCGCCGATGTAGGCCTCTTTGCCGAGCTGGATCGGGCCACCGTCGCCCTCCGTCCGGCTGTAGGCGGTCCGGCTCTTGCTGGCCCGGATCGTCAGGACGGTGCCTTTGGCGGTCGTTCCGGTGATCACCGCCTCGGTGGCCTCTTTCGTCGCGGCCGTGGTCAGCGTCCGGTTGGGCGCGTCGCCGCAGAGCAGCGCGAGGATCGCGTGGATCGTGGTGGACTTGCCCGACGCGGACGGGGCCGTGATGTGGGTCGGACCCTTCGGATCGAGGGTGATCGCGCGCTCGCGCTGGTTGGCGACGTTGGCGAGTTCGATGGTGCGGAACATCTACGCCCCCTCGTCGTCGGTCGCGACCGGCTTGGACTTGGCTCGGCTGTCCCGCATCAACTGCGAGAGCGCGGAGAGGTCGTCAGGCGTCCAGTTCTCGGCGCTGCGCTGGACGTGGGCCTCCAGGTCCTTTATGGTGAGCCGGAACGTCTTGGCGGCCTCGATGGTGCGCGCGATGTCGGCCGCGTTCGCGCGGCGCGGGGCGCGCGTCTGCTCCTCTTCGGCGTCGGCCTCTTCGTTGCGCTCCTGCTCGACGGCCCCGGCCCCGGCCTCGGCCTCGTTCTCGGACGCGACGCGCTCGGAAGTTGGGATCTCCATGCTTGCTCGGCCAGCGTCAGCGATGGCGCGAACGGCGGCGGTCTGGCGCTGCGGCTGAATGACCACGCCGGGTTCGCGGGGCATCGTCTCCAGCTCCTCCACCGTCGAAAACCCGAGCATGACCTCCGGGCAGTACATGCGGATCAACAGGGTCGCCGAGCGGTAGCGGAGCATCACCTCGGGCATGGACTGGTACTTCTTGTTCGAGGTCCATCCCTCGGCCTGGGCCATTGCCATCCCGGCGGAGATCGACACCTCTTCGCCAGTGTCTGCGAACGTGGCGAACGCGGTGACGTTCAGATCCTTGCCGGTCCCGGCGATCCGCCAGTTGATGCGGCCTCGGAAGACGCCGGAGCGGTTGGCGCGGGAGATCATGTACTGCGCTGACCAGCCCGCCTTGCCGCTCACGATGTAGATGGACTGCATGACGACGAGAGGATCCTCACCGAGCCGCTTCGCCATCAGGAGGGCGATGGTCACATCGGCCACCTTGCCGCGCAGGTGCTGCGGGATGAGGGCCGACTCAGCGAACATCTTGGCGATGCGCTGGCCGTGAGCGAACCCGTTTGGATCCCACAGGAGGTCGGTGTTCTGGTTGATGGCGACGGGGACGAGTTGAGATTCAGACATGGTGAGATCCTTTGGGTTGGAGACTTTGGAGATTCAGTAGGCAGTCACAGCGCCGCGGGCGTTGACGCGAACCCCATGCGGGGCGCCATCCGGACCGGGCGGGAGGTAGAGCTTCGCGCAGTCGCCGATCCGCGCGAGGATGCGGGCCTTTGCGCGCTCGGCAGCGGCGTCGGCCTCCCGGCGGGCGACAAGGACTGCGATGTCCTCTTCGTCCATCGCATCAGCGGGCCGGCTCTTGGTCCGGTTCTCCGCGAGTCGCCGCCGGCACTCCGCGACACATGCGGCGCTCCCGTCAAGGTCCGGCTCGATGCCCTGCACGACGTGGAGATCCCACAGCCGCCCGAGCTCGCCGACGAGGGTGCGGATCGTCGGTTCGTTGCGGAGCACTCGGAAGTGTCGGAAGCACAGCCCGCCGGTGAACACGGCGACGTCGCAGAAGGGGAGATCGGTCACCGCGAGATGCACAAGGGCCTGGATGCCGATGTGCTGGGGGATGATGCGGTCGAACGAGTCCCAGGTCCCGGAGAGGATCGAGCCGTTCGGCCCCCACTTCCAGGAGTCTTTTGCCGTTTTCCATTCGCCAGCGCCCTCGATCTCGTCGGGGAATCCGTCGGGCCCGGGTGCCCACACCACCGCGTCAAGGCTCGCCGTGAGCCACGGCTCCGTCCGGTGCCGGGTGATCCCGATGTGCCCCGGCTTGCCCAGCTCGGTGCCGATGTCGCGGTGGGGGTTGCCGGTGACCGCCGTGTAGGCCCTGCCGACGAGGGGCTCCAGCACCTGCCCGCGCATCAAGGGGTCGTTCAGGTCGACGCCGCCGGACTCGTTGAACTCCTCCTGCTCGCGGACCTCCGCCCCGTCGCGCTTGGCGATGAAGACGTCCCAGGGGCCCGCGAACGGGGACTCGCCGAGCAGGGCGGCGGCCTCGGACGCGCCCAGGGTGAGGGTGCGGGCAGCGAGCCACGCGGCTCGGTTCGGGTACAAAACGGTGCGGTTACGCCAGGTCATCGGGTTCTCCATCGGGTTCAGAGTCGTAGAGGCGTTCGAGGTCAAGTTCGGCCGCCTCGACGTCGGCGCGGGCTCCAGAGATCGCCTCCGAGTCGCCGTCGCCTTCCGCCAGCGCGAGCTCGTGACGGGCAGCCTTGAGCGCGCCCTTGGCGTCGTCGATGAGGTCGCGAAACCACGCGACCTTGATGTGGCGGGCGGCGGTCACTGGGGGAGGCCGGTGAGCAGCGAGGAGCCCGCGGGCGTGAGCCAGCACAGCACCGCCACGGCGAAGATCGCGGCGCCGACGAGAACGGCGAGGGTCGTGTAGACCTCCTCGCGCTCGCGCTCGCGCTCGGATTCGAAGCCGATGTGGATCACGACGCGTTCTCGGCGCAAACCGCATCGGCGGAGAGGCTCTGGGCGACGGGAGGCGACCGACGCTCCACCCACACGACCGCGATCCCGTCGAGGATGCCCCGGAAGTGCTTGACCTCGTCGGCGTCGTGGCGCTGCCATTCGTGGTCCACCGTGACGCTGACGATCCCGGCGGGGAGACGCGCGGCGTCGATCTGCACGGCGGGGTTGAACGCGAGCGAACTGATGCCGATCACGGCGATGCCGTTCTCCAGCATCGTGGCGGCGGCGTGGCAGATGGCGACTGCGGCGGTTGTGGGGGTCATGGGGAGCTCCGGGGTCGCCCGGGGAGTGGGGTGGGCGACAAGCAAAGAATAGCTTTGCTCGTTTCAGGAGTCAACCCGTGCTTTGCTTTTTCCGATCTTTTTCTTTGACGATCGCGCACTGAACAACGTTACAGCGTTGCTGTACGAAGGACTGAACATGGACGCATCAACGGAGACCGAGCGGCGGGCCGCGGTCATGCACACGGCGCTTCGTCTTCGGGGTTGGAGGCTCTACCTGCTGTCGCTGATCGTCAGGTTTCTACAGGTCCCATGACCATGTTTGGTCATAGCTGGGGGCTTCAACGTGCTCGAAGCCGTATCCGCGCAGCGTCCGGTCCAGATCTCCGCCGTCGCGCATCTGGTAGATCGCCGGGTTCGACCAGAGCGTGTAGTAGAGCCGCAGCGTCGTGTTGCACTTTCCGTGGACGGAAACCGAGATGTCGAGGCCGTTCTTGTAGAAGTTGTCTTGCAGGAGTGGGGCGTACAGATCCTGGCGCGCGAGGCCGTCGGCTGCGCATTTCGCGCTGGACTTACCCTTGACCGCCGCCGCCCGGATGGCGCCGACATCCTTCTCCGTCGCGCCGAGGTTGACCGCAGCCTGAGTCTGGTTGATGGCGGCTTCGTACTGAATCAGCGCCTCCTCCGGCACCTTCTCCGCCTGTCCCGCGGCGAGATGGAGCCTGGCGTCCGCGACAGCGGCCAAGCGCGCAACCTTGTCGTCGGCCGCCTTCTGCCTCGCGGCCGCGGCCTCATTCGCTGCCGTCTCGGCGTCGGCTCGCGCCCGGTTTGTTTCCGCGTGGCGCACCTGCTCGGCGCTGCATCCTCCGAGCGCGTTGCCCTCCGTGTACCAGCTCGCGGCCTCGATGGCGTCGTCATCCGCGTCTCCGAGTGTGCAGAGTGCGGTCGACAGCCGTTGCGTGTCGACCGGGTCGGCGAGGGGCACCAGCGGCCGGAACGCAGCGACAACCGCCCCGGGGTCAGCATCCGGCGGGAGGGCCTCCGCTGCGGTGAGGGCTGCAGGCTTGCAGGCCAGGGCGAGCAAGAGGATCACGCCGAAGCCCGTCGCGCCTCTTCTTCGATGACGCGGAGGAGGGTGTGCCGGAACTCGGCCGGGACCTGCTGCCAGGCTGCGACAAGGCGGGATGTGTCCTCGGCAGCCGGGCCAGGGCCGACGTGGAGGACGAAGGCGCATCCGACGAAGGCGGCGTACTGCTCGATCGTTTCGATGCCGTGAGACTGCCCGCGCTCGATGAGGGAGATCGCCATGTCGGACGTTCCGATCTTCCGGCCGACCTCTTCCTGAGTGAGCTTCCGCGCCTTTCGGGCATCGCGAAGGGCGGCACCGATTTTCTCAAAATCCAAGGGCATCGGGCCATCGTCACCGATTTTCAGCAAAGCCGTTGTTGACTTTCGGAGACGGTCAAAGTAAGACTTTGGAATGACCTCAACGCCGTTCATGGAACTCCTGGCCCGCCGGATGGCGGCGCTCGATCTCAACAAGGTGGAGCTTGCCAGAAAGGTGGAAGTCACCGATCAGGCCATCGGGCTCCTGTGCCGGGGGGCGTTTATCCCACGCGCAACCCGATTTCAGGCGTTCGCCAACGCGCTCGACTGCACCTTTGAGGAGGTAGCTCGCGCCGCTGCTGGCGGGGCGCTGGCCGACACCCCCACCGAACCCACCGCCGAGGCCCCCTAAATGCCCACGACCATCGGCGAGATGACTCCGGCGGAGTTCGAGCAGCTCGTGAACGATGTGCTGGATCGGCGGGAGGCCCGAAGGGCGCCTCCGCCGTCGAACCGTCAAGCTGACGCGGACGCTGAGCGCATGAGGCTTACCCGTCGTTTCCTCGGAATGCCGCCGACAGGACAAGGGAATCCCCCTCCGCCCGAAGGTGAACCGTGAACCCGCCGTCCTCATCCACGTCGTCGGTCCGGGCGATGCCACGGCGAAGGGCGGCCCGCATCTCCTCATACACCTGCGCTGCATCCAGCAGCGTGAGTTCGTCGGTGTTCGCTCCGCTGCGATCCAGCCTGAGGGCGGCAAAGATCGTGAAGATCCGGTTGATGTCATGGGCGTCGAAGTCGGCCCGCGCGGTCCTGGTTGTGGGCATTCGTCTCGTTCCTCGGTCGGCGGTTGCTCATTCCGCCCCGGCCGGGGGCCGAGACCTTCACCGCCTACCCCGTCGAGGAGCGTGAGATGCGCCCCGGACCCTTGGTAACCGTGGTCTACCCGGACCTCGAAGCCGTCTCCAACGACGGCCCACCCCTTCGCACGCTCACCGGGATGCTCGTCGCCCCGGGCGTCATTCACGTCCCCGAGGTTCTCGGCCTCGGCCGACATGCCCACATCCACGTCCGGGAGTGGCTCGTCCAGTTCGCGCAAGTTCGGCCCCACGGGCAACGCGAGACGGAGGCCTACTGGAGCCGCCTCACGTCCATGCACGCGCTCGTCGCTACCGTGGAGTGCCCCTGCGACCACTGCCGACCCCCGCTGGCCCCGGCCGCCGTCTCGCTGACGGTGGACCTCGTCGCTGTCCCCGTGGTCGGCCTTGCAGGCGAAGTCGTCACCACGGACTTCGACGTCGTTTCGTAGGAGGGCGGGGCTTCGGCTCTGGTCTTCCATTCCTCCAGCATCCCCGCTTCTCCTGACACCCTCAACCGCCCCTGAGTGCCACCTTGACACCGAGAGCCCGCCAAGCCCTGCAAGAGTCCATCCTCGACGGCTGCAAGGCGGCCCACCCTGGCACGCGGGACGCCGAGCTGGGCGCCGCCATCGGCTGCGATCGAGCGCATGTTTCGCACCTTCGGGCCGGGGAGCGCGGACTCACTCTCGACGGGCTTGTCGGGCTCCTGCGCGACTTCGGCGCTACGGCCGTGCTCGGTCCGATTGTGGCTCTCGACGGGGCGCGCGTCGTCGCCGACCGGGTCGAACCCCTTTCCCTCGCCGGCGGCACCGTGAAGCTCATCACCGCGGCCGGGGCGCTCCTGGAGTCGGCGCACCTGGCAGTCGCAGACGGGTACGTCGACGCCGCTGAGCGCGCGGACCTCCGACGGCAGATCGAGGCCATCCGGGACGTGCTTGGGCGCGTTGAGGCTGGGCTGCTGTGAGCGCCACCAACCGAGGCTCCGGGCGTCGTGACCTCGACGCCTACAATACCCCTGACGAGGTGGCCCTTCGGCTTGTCGGTGCGCTCCACTTCAAGCCCGGCGCCGTGGTGCTCGAACCCCACGCGGGCGGCGGGGCCTTCGTTCGGGCGCTGAAGCGCCGGGACGTGGTCGTCTACGCCAACGACATCGCCGACACCGGGGCGGCACGTTGGATCGACCCAGCCCGGTGCACCATCGGGGATTTCCTCGACATCCGCATCGGGGCGCGGTTCGCACATCTGTACGGCCTCGACTGGATCGTCGGGAACCCGCCGTTCTCGGACGCCGAGGCCCACATTCGGCACGCCCTGACGCTGGCACCCAACGTGGCCTTCCTGCTCCGGCTTGCCATGCTGGAGAGCGCCAAGCGCCGGGCGCTGTGGGCGGAGACCCCGCTCGCTGACGTGCATGTTCTGCCGGAGCGCCCGAGCTTCACCGGCGGGGCCACCGACTCCGCCGCCTACGGCCTGTTCGTCTGGCGTCGCGGCCATGTTGGGCCGTGGCGCGGACACTGGCTTCCCTCCCCAACCCAGAGATGATCATGACCGCCAATCCCGACACCCTCCCCGATTCCCTCGTCTCTGCCCGGAAGTTCCTGGAGACGACGCCCCGCGCCCGTCTCCTCGGCTACCTCGACATCGCCACCCGGGACGTCCCCGAGGCCGCCATCGCATTCGCGATGACCGAGATCGGTCGGGCGATGATGGACCGCACGATGACCCCGCAGGAAGCGGCCATCGCGCTCCTCTACGCCGCCAACCCCGGCAAGAACTCGCTGGTGATCCGCGACATCGCCTGCAACCTCGCGGCGGCCGAGCGCATCCAGGCCAGCGTGGACCAGTCCAAGGGCGGTGAGCCGACGAACGATGCGCCGCCCGTGGATCCCGCAAGCTCCAAAAAGCCCAAGAAAGCAAAGAAGGGGGGCAGCCTCAAGGCGGACACGAGCTGGCTGAAGAAGATCGGCACCAACGGCATCCGCTGGCCAGTGCCGAAGCTCGACGAGTCGGCGCTGTGGGCCGCGGATCGGCTCGCGGACCTGGTGAGCGGCTACCGCAAGGAACCGCGCGTCCGCGACCAGCCAGTCTACCAGTTCGGGCGCTTGCCAGGCCTGTCTGACGCCATCCTCGACGGGGGCGACGACGGCCCGATGGCCTGTCTCGCTCTCGTCCAGCACTCCAAGAAAGGATGCCCGAAGAACGCGATCCGGGAGCGCGCGATCCGCGACGCTGCGACCGGCCCGGTGCCGATGTCGCCCGCGGAAATGGAGGGACACCTCCTCGACGAGTGGTACGCCCACGCCATCGCCGAGATCGACGTGTTCCCGATCGTGTGGGCGCCGAAGATCGGGGAGATCCTCGTCAGCGTAACTGGCAAGGCGCGGAACGGGTTCGTGGAGCTGGCCAGCGCCATCCCGGAATGGAAGCACTCGCCCGCGCCCCCAACGGAGGTCCCGACCGTCCCCGCCACCGAACTGCGCCGCGCCGCGCCGCCCGAGGACGAGCGCGAACGGGCGATGCTGGATCTGAACGCCGATCTTCGTCTCTGGCTGCTCTGGCTCTGCCAGGTGCGGGGCAACGGGACCTGGTGGGAATCGACGCACCCGACATGCAGGGACGAGGGCTGGCGCGTCTGGATCGATGATGAATGCGAGATCACCGTCCGCACATCGGGCGCCGAGAAGAAAGTCGTCACGCTCAAGAACGCGACCGCCGACCACGGTGCGCTCGTCGCCGCGCTGGCGGACGGCGGGGTCATCACCAAGCTCCGGATCGGGCTGATGCACACGCTGACGATGGGGCCGGGCAACGAAGCCAAGCGGCCGAAGAAGTACTTCCACGTCACGCTGGCCGGGTCGGGCTGCAAGAGCGTCGGCCTGCCTTGCGTGACCGGCGTTCGGGATGGCCTCGGTCGGGCCATCGCCGAGCGGATGCGGCTCTTGCGTGACCTCGACGGGATCCAGTCCACCCTCGCCGGCCGGTTCAAGGACGCTCGCGTCGGCGAGTGGGATCGCGTCGTCTCCCGGATGCGCGAGTGGATCGGGACCGAGGTGGCCCGGCGCTGGAAGTACGACCCCAAGAGCGGGCAGGGCTTCCTGTTCGACGCGGGGAACTGAACCGTGGGCGCGCTCTTTGCTTTGGCGGAACGTGGCGATCAGCAGGTGGACGGCGTGCGTAAGACCGCTACCCCGCCATGTTCCGCCTCTCAAAGCTGGACCTTTACGATCAACCAGCCGCCGATGGGAAAACAGCGCCCGAAGGCCACGATCCGTGGCTCGCACGCGAGCGTCTACACGCCCTCAAAAACGCTCTCCTGGGAGCACTTCGCTGCCAACGAGCTCCGCGCGGCGTGGGCCGGCCTGCCCGCCCTCGACGGCGATGCGCCGCTCGGTCTGGAGGTGCTGTGCGTCATCGCCCGTCCGAAGCGCCTCCTGGAGCAGTCGAAGCGCACGCTCGCCTACAAGCACGGCACCGCCCGGATTTGGTGCACGGCCAAGCCCGATTTTGATAACGCCGGGAAGATCGTGGCTGACGCCATGCAGGCCGCGGGCATCCTCGCCGACGACAAGGCCATCTGCGACGGCCGGATCCGCAAGGTCTACGCGGCGGTTGGCGAGCTGCCGCACGTTGAGATCGTGCTGTCCGAGATCGAGGGCGCGCCGTGACCAGCAACCCTCCCATCGACGGCAACCAGTTCGCACCGGATCTCCCCCACCGCGCTCCAGGCGACACGCCCTGCGAGATCCGCTCCTGCGTCCGCCCCGCTGAGGAGGTGCTCGTCCTCCGCGGAAAGTACCGGATCCGCTGCATCCAACACGCGAACGAGTTGCGGCTCCAGGGCGCCGAGATCACGGATCTGCCTGTCGATTTTCAGCCCAACAAGGCGCCCGAACCCCCTCCTCCACAGGTTGTCCCCATGCCCGCTGGCAAAGCCTCCCCGTTCACTCTCTGTACCTTTCCGGGCTGCCATCGTCCGCACTCCGGTCGTGGAGTCTGCTCCTCGCACCTTCAGCAAGCGGGCGAGCGCGACGCGAAGACTGCGCACGGGGTTGACCTGTCGAAGCTCACCCCCATCGGTCCCCAGCGCGGATCGGCGGAGTGGCACGCAGCCCGCGGGTCGGCGAAAACGGCACCTCCTGCCCCAGAGGCCGCAGGGCCGTTCGCTGGGTCGCTGGACACGCCGAAAGAGCCAGCGAGCCACACCACCCCGGCCCGTGACCCGGCCCGTGACCCGTTCCGGTCCGCCCTCCGCCGTGCGCTCGGCATGGGCGCCGACGCCAACGACGACGAGATCATCGGCGAGGCGCGGAGCCTCACCAACACCCTGCCCGATCTCCGCACCGTGCGGGCGGACCGGGACAAGGCGCTCGCCGCTGTTGTGCGGCTCCGGGTTGAGCGGGACGAAGTCGCCGCCAAATCTGCGGGCGCGGCGAGCGAGCGGGACTCGGCGCTCGCCCAGCGGGATGAGGCTCGCGAACTCTACGACGACGCCAACAAGCAACGCTGCGATCTCACCGCTGCGCTGATCGAAGCCGCGAACGAGCGCGACTCCCTCCGCGCCACCCTCCAGATCCGGACGGCGGAGCGGGATGCCCAAGAGCGAGCCCACAACATCGCGGCCGAAAGCATCGAACTGCTTGAGTCGGACCTCGACGAGATCGGCAAGATCACCTGCGCGCCACAGGGTGAGCGCGTCCGCTACGTCAGGGGGTTCGTCGAGCAGCTCGCCAACATGGAGCGGGAGCGCGACGATGCCCGCGTCCAGCGTGACGCCGGAATCCGCTCGCGCGACGATGGGATCCGCTGCCTCCAGACCGAACTCGACAGCATCGACGAAGCGATGGGCTGGTGTTCCCCGGCGGTCGCTCCGGGCTGGCGAGCGCAGCGGATCGGACAGATCAAGGCGGAGGCGAAGGACCTCGCGATCCGGCTCGACAAGGCCAACGCGCAGATCACGGTGGATCTCCGGCCCGACGACACGATCCGCATGTTGGCGCGCTCCGATGGGTTCGACGCTGGCCGCAACCTCTGTCGCGAGGAGAACGGCCTCTCCGACCGTGACCGCAAGGTGGCCGCGAAGCTGATCGGCGCCCTCCTCGTCGTCATCGAGGCCGATTGTGCGGACGACATCGCGGGCGCGCTCCGGCTGCTGTTGGGGATCGAGTGAGCCCGCTCGCCTCCGTCCTCCTCTACGCCAGTCGTTACGCCCACGGCCGCCAGACCGGCGCCTACGTCGAGACGATCCAGGGCTGCCGCGCCGCGTGGCCCCTGCTCTCGCCGCGGGACCGCGCGTACCTGCTGACGCTCTGGCGTGAACAGCTCGCCGGCAACCTCCGGGGGGAGGAGCCGCACGTTGTCGCGGAGCGGAAGGCCTGGGATGCGTTGTTGGTGGAGTTTGGGGACGGCGCATGACACAGCAGCCCCTGTTTCCGCCAGCCGCCCGGAGTTCGACCCCTGCACGGATCGAGCCGCCCCACGATGACATGCGCCTCACGGTGGACGGTGTCGAGACGGGTGTGACCTACGGCGAGATGATGCGCGACCTGTGGGCGGCGCTCGCTCGGGACGGGATCACGCCGGCGATGTTTGGGGGTGCGGCGTGAGGCCCCAGGACCGTACCCGCGCGATCATCGAAACCCGCCTGGAACTCTCCCTGCGGATGGTGCTCGTCGTCATCGCCGACCGGATGAGCGATGAGCGGCTGACATGCTGGCCGTCTGTGGAGACCATCGCAGCCGGAGCGGGCCTGTGCGAGCGCCATGCCCGTGACGTGCTCGACGACCTGGAGCAACGCGGTCTGATCCGCCGCTGGTCTGGCGAACACAAGAGCCGCGACATCGAAATTCGCTGGGATGCGCTCGCCGATGCGAAGCCGATCCCGACCGCTCGGGGAGGGAAACGACCGGCAAAGACTGCCACCCGACCGGCAAAGACTGCCGGTGAGGCGGCAAAGACTGCCGGTGATTCGACCGGCAAAGACTGCCACTCAGACCGGCAGTCTTTGCCACCTGAACCGGCAAAGACTGCCACATTGACCGGCAAAGACTGCCCCCGAAGCGACCATGAAGCGACCATTGAAGCGACCAGTGAAGCGCCCAACGCGCGCGCGCCGGCCGACCCCGCCGCCGGGATGGAGCGACCGGCCCCCCGGAAACCCCGCCGCCCGGACACCGACAGCCCGGAGGTGCTCGTCGCCCCGGCCGACCTCGACTTCGCCAGCCTCGTTGACCGGGCTGGCAACCGAACGGACCTCGCCAACGCCCTTGCCGCGTCGGGGATCGAGACCGTCGCCGAGCTGGCCGGGATGACCTGGGAGGCCGTCAGTCGCCGCAAGGGCGTCGGCCCCCAGCGAGCCGACGACATCGACAAGCACCTGAAACGCAGGACGGGTGAGGGTTTGTCGAGGATTCCGACCCCCAGACCGGGAGCACCGCCCGGCCGCCCGTCGGCATCGGGCTTGCTCGATGTCTTCGGCGAAGTCTACCGCGAAAGCCAACTTCAACCCTCGGAGCTGCCATGTTCGACCCAACAGAACCACTCACCATCTCGGCCATCGTTGCCACGTTCGGCGAGCTGATCGGCGCCGGAATTCGTGGCGCCCCGGCCCCGTTTCTCGACACAGACCCGAATCGAGCCGACCAACGCAAGGCGGCGGTATGGTCCGCTGCGGAGACCTGGCTCCGGCAGCTTCCCGGCTGGACTCGGGGTGATCTCCGCGCCGCCCTCGACAAGTACTCCGACACCGAGTTCGGTGGCATGTGGCCGACAACGGCAGACCTGAAGCGGGTCCACGGCGCTGGGGGTGGCCTTCGCCTCTCGAACGACGCCGCCTGGGCCAGCGTCGCCCCCATCGCCCATCGACACATCCCCGCCGACGAGCTGACCCAGCTCGGCCTCACCTCGACCCAGCGCGCCGCCGTCGAGGACCTCCCCGACGCCTACAGCCGCGCCCGGATGTCCGTCAGCGAGATCGCCGGACTCCGCCGCCCGTTCCTTGCGGCCTGTCAAGCTGCGGAGGCGCGCGCTGCAAACCCGACGCCAGCCAAGGTGATCCCGATGCGCCCCGAGCCTCCCCGGCTCGCGGTGGACAACACGCCGACCTTCACCGACGAGCAGCTCGCGGAGAACCGGCGTCGCGTCGCCGCCCTCATCTCGCCACAGAGGGCCGCCCCCGTCGCCCGCGCTCCAGTCGATGAGGCCGAGCTGCGGGAGCGCGCTCGGGAGAAGGCCGAGCAGCTTCGGGCGCGGTTTGGGGGGCAGCGATGAGCGACTACCAGCCCGATGACCGGACGCAGGAAGATGACCGGTGCGAGGAAGACGATTGGCTCCTCTGCGAAGGCTGTGGCGTCCATCGTCCCGACGCCGCCCCGGCTCGCTGGTCAGACCACAATTGGTGCGACGACTGCAACGGGGGGAGGGAGCGATGAGCGCCTGTCGTTGCACCCCCGGCTCTCACTTCCGCGAGATCGCCGTCCGCACCTTCCCCAAGGGCGTCGAAACCGTGACCGTCTCCATGCTCATGTGCGACGAGTGCGAACCCGGGAAGGCCAAGATCGCCGCCCGGAGCCAGCCACCGAAGGACGCTGGAAACACCTGGAAGCCACCCCGCCCGCTGGCGACCGTGACCAGCTACGTGAGCCAGCTCCGCGACGAACAACGGAACGTGCCGGATCTCTGGTGGCGCGTCGATCCGGACATGGAGCATCGGATGACCCGGGACCGGTGGGCGAAGATTGTGGGCGCGACGGAGATGGGGAGGGCGGCGAAGTGATCGCGCTCTGCGTCGCTGTGGCCTTCGTTGTCGGCGTGCTCGTCGGGTACGCCTGGCGGTGGTTGGACGAGCTGAGGATCGGGCTGTGAATCTCGCCCACCTCGAAAAGATGCGCGCTGACGCGGTTTGTGGGTAGGATCCGGCATGGCCGCTCGTCAACCAGCACCCGGGACCGCCGACAGGGCTACGGTTCTGGCGTGGATCGATGCGGAGCCGGGGAGGGGCTATCGAACGGCTGCGGCCATGTTCGGGCTGCCGGTTCAGCGCGTGAAGAATTGGACGGCGCGACGAACCCCAGTGAACCCCAGTGAACCCCACGCGAACCCCAGTGGTGGGGCGAAGATGGCGCTTGTAGGCGGGAAGCGAGAGGCGCCGGCGCAGACCGTCCCGAAGCTCGCGCGCGGGGTCGTCAACCTCGACGCATGCGCTCCCGAGATGCGCGAGCACCTCCGCGGGATGGCATGGGGGCTCGCAGCGTTCGGCGACCTGGTGCGCGAGGCGATGATCGAGCGGCGTGCTGCCTCCGCGGAGCGCGCCCGGCTCCGCGCCACCGGGATGAACATGGACGAGGTCGACAAGTGCGTCCCGCTGCCCTCGCTGCCCGACATGCGACAGGTCGACGCCGGGGCGCGGGCACTGAAGACGACGCTGGAGATTTCGCCCGCGCTCGCCTCCGAGGTCGCTGGCCATGCGCGGGACGGCCTGAACGCTGGCGAGCTCGCGGACCTCGACGACAAGGTGCTCACCCCCGGTCCTGTGGTGTTGCGGATCGCGAAGTGATCGCCCGCTGGGAGTCGTATGCCGCCCTCGACGGCGCCACGTTCGCCAGCCGGATCGCGCCGCTTGACGCGCGCCTCCAGCGCGAGGCGATGCGCCTGCGCTTCCGTGGGAACCTGCCCGCGTTTCTCAAGTTCTGCTTCCCGGCTCTGTTCGACGCGCCCTGGAACCGCTTTCACCTGGATGTGCTGACCCGCCCGAAAGCACCGTGGGCAGAGCGGATCGGTCGGACAGCGGAGGGGTCGGACACCGACACGGACACCGACTCGGGGCTGACCCTCCGCGCTGTCGCGGCCCCCCGCGGCATCGCCAAGACGACGCTGCTCAAGGGCGAGCTCGTTCACGACCTTGTCTATGGACTCGAAAACTACATCGTCGTGGTGAGCTCGGAGACCCGCCTCGCGCGAGGCATCACGAAGCACCTGCGCCGGCTGTTCCTCGCCCGCGGCTCTCGGCTCGATGCGCTGTACGGCCCCTTCATCGTCGAAGGCGGGGTCGACGAGTTCTCGGTCGTGTTCCCAGACGGCCGGCGCGTGGGGGTCCTGGCGCGCTCGTTCGGCACCCAGGTCCGCGGCGCCAACGAGGACGGCGCGCGACCCACCAAGATCGTCATCGACGACGGCGAGCGACCGGGGCGTGTCCGCAACCCGCGGCTGCGGCGCGAGGATCAGGAATTCCTCGACGACGACATCCTCAAGGCCGGCCCCATCGAGGGCGGGCTGAACGTGGACTGGCGCGGGACCGTGCTCGCGACCGATTCGATCCTCGCGAACCTCCTCACCTCGCCGGGCTGGGAGGGATCGAAGTGGCAGGCCGTCGAGAAGATGCCCGATCGGCTCGATCTCTGGGAAGAGTGCGGGCGCGTGTTCAAGGACCTGGCGCTGGGCAAGGTCGCGGCCCGCCGGCGAGCTGCGCAGGCCTTCTACAACGCCCGCCGCGCTGAGATGGACGCGGGCGCCGTGGTGCTCGACCCCTTCCGCTTTGGCCTGTTTCAGTTCTTCTGCGAGGTCTGGATCTTCGGCTGGCGCTCCGTCCTCCGGGAGCGCCAGAACGATCCCCACGGGGGCGGGACGAAGTTCTTCCGCGTCTACCCGTCGTCGCCGGCCGCGCGCGACGGCTTCGCGCGGTGTCGAGTCGAGGGCGACAAGGCGACCGGGGGCTATCTCTACCCAGCGGATGGCCGCCCCCGGATTCCGCTCTCCGAGGTGCGGTTCTTCGCCCGCCTCGACCCAATCCCCGGCAAGGAGCTGGGGACGATGGGCGACGACAACGGGGCTGGCGCTGGGGATTTTGCCGCCATCGCCATCGTTGGAAAGGACGCGCACGGGTACAGTTACGTCGTGGACGTGTGGCTCCGGCGCGCCCGGGACTCCGAGCAGGTCTCGGCACTCTGGGACCTCTGCGAGAAGTGGCGCGTCGAGAAGGTCAGCGTCGAGTCGAACGGCTTTCAGCGGTTCGTCGGCCGTGACTTTCGGCAGCAGCAGGAGGCCCGCCGCAAGGCCGGTCGCTGGGTTGGCGTCTCCGTCGAGGTGGACAAGGATGCGCGCAGCTCGACGAACAAGGAAGACAGGATCGCCGCGCTCGAATCGCCGACCACGAACCGCTGGCTCCAGTTCGCCGAGCACCTCCCGCCGGAGCTGTGGCGGCAGTTCGACCTGTTTCCGGGGTGCGACCATGACGACGGGCCGGACGCTGTGGAGGGTGCCTGGCGGCTGTCAGGGGCGGCGGTTCAGGTCGGGATGGTGGAGCAGTTCCGGCGCGGTTAGCACCACAACACCCGGAGTCCCGATGCCCCCTGCGTTCACGCTCGCCGTCCCGTCAGCACTCCCCGACCCGAGCGGAGCGGACGATCCCGACATCATCTGCGAGCACCCACCCGAGGCCCGGATTCAAGATCCGGACAGCGACGCGGTGCTCTGCATGATCTGCGCGGCGGATGTCACTACCCTCCCCACGATGCCCGCCACGGACTGATCCTACCCCGCTCGTTGTAGTGGGCAGGCAGGTTGAACCCGACATAGTCCGCCCCTTCAACAGGCCAGAGGATCCCCGACACCCGCCGCACGCCCATCGCTGCGGCGACCACCTCGACAGCCGCGACCGGGACGTGAAAGGGCCTGTCCATCGGGGCGGTGACATCCTCCGAAGCCCGCGAGAACGGGTGATTTCGCTTGTCGCGCAGCTCGATGATCTGCCGCATCAGCGGGTCCGTCGTCCCCGGCTCGTCGAGGACCTTGGCGGCCTCTTCCATCGTCTGCTGTGAGGAGTCGTTGTAGGCCCGGGAGACCTCCATGCGAACGATCAGCTCAGCCGATCCCGCGTTTCTGGCGAGCGTCCCGACGGTCCCGCACACCGTCTCAGTCATCTGCGGGATCGACTTCCCGGAGGCCAGCCCGGCGCCAATGTCCCGGGCGATCCGGTCTACGATCTGGCGGCCGTACCGCTCCAGGCTGTGACGATGGAGGAGGAGGGCGTCGGGCTCCAGAATGCGGGCCAACGCCTGAAACTGGATGCGGTTCCCGGCGTCGACGAGCACCCGCTCGTTGTCCCGGATCGCCGCCAGAACGTGCCCCATTGCTAGGCGACCCACTGGCAACGCCGCGGCCTCGACCTGCTCGCCGAGGCGCTGTGTCAGCATCCGGGACGCAGCATCGACCTGAGCGAGCATCACCCGCGCCTGCTGGGCACTGTAGGGGGTCGCCGTGTCGTCGATGGCCAGGAGCTGATCTTGGAGTGCCCGCCGCGCATCGTTCAGCGTGGCGAGGCAGCGGCGGGCCTGCGCGTCCGACAACCGTTCGAGGGCGAGGTCCTGACGGTAGAGGAGATCGTTGATCGGCGGCA
This sequence comes from uncultured Pseudomonadota bacterium, assembly GCA_903844155.1. Classification (GTDB taxonomy): domain Bacteria; phylum Myxococcota_A; class UBA796; order UBA796; family SXON01; genus CAIUMM01. The sequence goes on from CAIMSU010000207.1 coordinate 24,528, forward strand.
TGGTCTACGCGACCGGATCGCCCGGCGGCGGCTTCGGCTCTGGCGGAGGCGTCGGCGCGAACCCGGGCTGCTCGGAGTAGTCGGCGTCGTCGAGTTCCTTGTTGACGGTTTCCAGCACGCCCGGTGCGACATCGACGAGGAACCCGGCTGCCGTCGCCTTGGCCACCTCGCGCCGGAACGTCTCGGACTTGACCAGCGGGGCCGCGAGCTGCGCGCTGGCGAGCATCGCCTGCAGGTCCCCCTCGTCCCAGCCGTCGAGGCCGGTGACGGTGATCTTGTCGGGGGCGACCCTGAACACGTCGGCAAGCCGGAGCGCAACCGCTTTCATCGCGCCCCGCACGACATCGGCGTAGGCGTCGAGGACGATCTCCAGCGCCTTCCAGTCGAGATCCTTTGATGCCCCGCTGGCTCCCGCGCCTTCTTTCCCCACGCTCGCGCCCATCTGGTGAGCGGTTCGGTAGATCCCCTGTCTGGAGACCTCGATCCGGCTGGCGAGCGCGGCGTAGCAGGCTCCGGTCGGCTCCGCGAACGTGACCGAGTCGTTCGGCCCGACCTGGAGATACGCGCCGGCTCCGAGCGCGGGGCGGCGCGTCCCGTCCTCGGAGGCCACGACCATCAGGGCGTGCGCGCCTCGATGCAGAGCCCAGTTCAGATCATTGGCGAGGCCAGCGAGCTCGACCGCGGGATCACGCAGCTTGCCGCCAATGTGAAGCCCGGCGGGCAGCACCAAGCGCACGACAGGGAGATCGGGCCGGTTGTGGGCGATGTTCAGGCCCTCTCCCGCGTCGTCATCTGGAGCCGGGACCTGCGCGCCATCCTTCGTCCGGGGTGTCCACTCCCAGCGCGAGATCCCGACCTCGTCAATCGCGGTCCATCGGTAGACGGTCCGCTGAGGCTCAACGAGGGTCGCCTGTTCGACGCACACGTCCCGGATCATGACGGCGGAGAGCGCGCCTGTCTCGTCGTCGATCCAGTTCGGCACCATCGCCGCAGGGACGCTCACGAGTCGCGGGCGGGAGAGGCCGAGCGCATCCTCCTCCGCGCGACTCGTCGGCGCGACATCGGGAGGCTTCGGGAAGTTGATCCACGCGAACGCGCGCCCATCCTTGGCCGCGTTGGTGACGATGTCGCGCCACCACGTTGACCAGCTCGTACCCTGCCCGTCCACGTCGGCCGTCCAGTCGTCGGGCAGGCCTGTCACGATGGCCGGGGCCTCGAACAGCCAGCCGATCATCAGGTCGATGATCGGCGCGACGTTGTTCTCGTAGACCGCTCGGCGGGACCGCTCGGCGTAGGCCGGGTCGCTCTCCAGTTCGCGCTGCGGCATGAACACCGCGAGCCGCCCATGCCAGAGGTCGCCGCCTTCGTAAAGTGCGGCGATGTCGGCCAGTAGTTCCGGCTTGAATGAGGGGTGACGCTGATCCAAGGTGGAGACTTTCATGGCGGGAGTCTACCCCGACGACTGACAATCTGTCACGACCCGTCTTGACGACTGACAAAAAGTCAGTAACACTCGCGCCATGCCCATCGACCCCGAGACGAAGGCCGAACTCGACAAACTCGCTGCTGCCATCACGGCGGAGGCGCTCGGCAAGGTCATCGGCGCGGCACTCACGGCACATCTGCCAACGCACCTCAAGGGCATCAACGACGAGATCACCGCGCTCAAGGCGGCGAAGCCTGACGCGAAGGCCGAGGAAGAGGCCGCCAGGGAGGCCGCGAACAAGGCTGGAAAGGGCAAAGAGGCCGATCCGCGCATCGCGCAGCTTGAGGCGCGCCTCGCCGCGTCCGACAAGGCCGCGGCCGATGCTGCGATCGCCGCGAAGAACGCCGCGCTCTCATCCGCCGCCCGCGACGCCCTCATCAAGCACGGCGTCCCTGCTGACCGCGTCGCTCACGCGATGGCGTTCGTGAACATGCAGGGCTTGCTCACCCACGACGGCGACCGGCCGGGCTGGAAGGGCAAGGACCAGTACGGCGCCGATGCCGTGCTCGACCTCGACGCCGCCGCCAAGGCGTTTGTCGGCAGCGCGGACGGCAAGGTCTACATGCCCCCCCTGAACGCGGGCGGCACCGGGGGCGGAGTCGGCAACGCGAACGCCGCCCAGCGGAACGGAACCACGACCATCGACGCGCTCCGGAAGACCGGGGGCGGCGTGAACATCGGGGCACTTCTCGGCGGCTGACCGCCATCACACTCTCTCTTGAGGTCCGAACATGGCCACCATGTCTCTCGCGAACATCTCCGCCTTCCTCAACCTCGTGTACGGCATGGGCGTCACGGCGAACTTCCGCCGGGACGTGGTGCTCCCGAACATCGTCGACACGGTGACCGAGGGGAACGGGACCTGCACCTGGCGGACGGAAATCGCCGCCCGCAACACCGCCGCCGCGAAGGCGCAGGGCTACGCGGTGCAGGACTCGGACTTCAGCTCGGACGCGAAGCTCCAGGCCACGCTCGCGTGGGGGCACTACGAGTCCTACGCCAGCATCGACGGCACCGCGCAGCGCGTCAGCGCCGCGAACAAGGGCCAGGACGTCGACGAGCTCGGCCATGAGCTGCAGGCCGCCGCCGAGGAGCTCGCGCAGAAGATCAGCGTGGACAGCTACTCGGGCGACTACACCGCCTCTCCCGTTCAGGTGGCCGGTCTCGCGCAGGCAGTTGGCGCGACCGGGACCTACGCCGCGATCGCACAGGGATCCTACGCAACGTGGGCCTCTGGCGCGAACACCGGAACGCTCGCCGCCCTCGACCTGAACATGATCCGCACCAAGCTGATCCGCCCCTACAAGGACGCGGTCGGCAAGGTCCCCGCGCTCATCATCACGGACGGCACCGTCTACGACAAGGTCGTGAGCCTCTTCGACGCGAAGTCGCTGATCGAGGTCACCACGGTCATGAGCTCCAGCGGTGAGCAGGTGGACATCGGCAAGCTCGGCTTCCGCGGGATCAAGGTGGACGGCGTCACGGTGCTGGAAGACCGGCATTGCACCTCGCAGACCATGTACGCGATCGACCCGCGCTTCATGGAGTACGTCCAGACCCCGCCAGTGTGGACCAACATGGACCCGGGCCAGCTCGCCGGCATCGTGAAGGAACTCTCCGGCCAGCAGATCCCGATCGAGGACATCGTCGCCGCGCAGTTCGCCGCGAAGCGCAAGCCGACCGCGCAGATCAACGCGCTCGCGAAGACGGGCGATTCGACGCGCGTGCAGCTCGTCATCGACATCCAGCTCCGCCTCCGCCGCCGCTCCGCCGCTGCGAAGCTCACCCTCTCGTAAGGAGCCGCCTCGATGTCCACCGCACTCCTCAAGGGCGCCTTCCCGGCGCAAGAGCTTGACCCCGTCGTCAAGCGGTTCTTGTACCTGCTCAACAGCACCTGCAATGCGGGCGGGCTTCAGGCCGGCACCACGGCCGGCAAGCTGAAGACGGTCAACAACGTCAGCTTCCGCATCGACGGCCAGCTCTACTACAAGGCGGCGACGGACGACCTGTTCGACCTCTCCGCGGAGGTCACACTCCCGGCGTCGACGTACCGCGCGTACTGGGTGCTGCTCTCGACGGCCGGTGCGGCGTCCATCGTCCACGGCGCCAATGCCGCCAGCGCGGCCCTTGCGCTCGCGGACCTCGTCGCAAACCAGGTCCCGGACGCCACCAAGAGCATCATCGGCTGCTACGTCAGCTCGGCCGCGCAGAACTTCGGGAACGCGCTTACCGGCACGTTCTACGATGGCATCCCCGTTTCCGCGGCCTGCCTCGACAGCCTGTCCAGCCACGGCCCGTAAACCATGTCCCTCACCGACGCACAAAAGGCGTCTGTGAGGACGTACCTCGGCTATTCGGACCAGTCCCGACAGGCGCCGTCGAACTACCGCCTGGAGGGCGTTTGGGCCGGCCTTTCGACCGACGCCGTCACGCAGATCCAGACCCTGCTCACGCAGATCGACACCATCGAGACGTCCTTCGGGACGGCAACGAGCGCGAGCCGGGCCGGGATCATCGAGGTGGACAACGGCGGCGTGAAGTGGGCTCCTTCCGGGACCGCCACCCTCTCCGTCCTGACCCGCCGCGGGTCCATGCTCGTCCACCGCCTCGCCACGATCCTGGGCGTCCCCGTCATCGTCGATCCTTTCGCCATCGGCCCCGCATCGGGCGTCTGTGGCCTCGCGTAGCCCCAACATCATGACCGCCACCTCACCCACCCCTCGCCCCCGCAAGCGCGCCAAGCCCGCTGACGGGCTCGCGTGTACGGTCTGCAAGGTCCGCCCGGCGGCGGACGATGCGACCGTGTGCCGGGGCTGTCTGGAGGCGGCGCTGGAGCGAAACGGGTGGATGGAGCGCGGCGACGGAACGCGGCCCGCGAAGCCGTCGGGGTCGCTCGGTCGCGACGTCGATGTGCCAGTTGCCGATGCTGAGCCGACCATCGACCCGGAGATCGCGGCCATGCGCGCGAGTGCCCCGCCGGCGTCCGTCCGTGCGCTCCGCTCATTCATGACCGCCAGGCCCCGCAACGAGGACGGAAGCGGCGGCCAGCCCTGGCGCGTCGGGTTCTGCGACGTCTACAGCGGTGAGCAAGCCGCGGACCTGTGGAGCCGCCACGCCGAGCACTTCGAGCAGTGGCCCCCGGTGACGCCGTGACCCTTCGCGACGAGCTCCAGCCCGTTGTCGACGACGGCCGCCAGCTCGCGGCGGACCTCGGCCTGCGCCCCCGTGCTCTCATCGTCCGATCGCGTGTCTGGAGCGGAGGCAGGCTGGGCACAGGGACTGCGACCGACACCGATCTGACGATCTCCCCTCCGCCGAAGATGCGCGAGCCGCCCGCCCGTTGGGTGGCGGACGCACCTGGCCGCTACGAGTCGGGCGACGTGCTTGTCGAGAAGATCAGCCGGACCTATGCGGAGAGCACGTTCACCGCGCCGACCACGCTCGGACACGAGATGCTGCTCCTCATCGACGGCCGGGAATACACGATGGTCGGCGTTCCCGAGATCAAGACGTTCGGCTGGTCCCTCCAACTCCGGCGGAGGACGCGCGTATGAGCGCGATTGAGATCCGCGCAGTCGGCTTCTCCGCAGCGATCCGGGCACGGATGCGCGAGGACACCGCTGCGCTCCGCAAGCTGGCGCTCGACGTGGCCCTGGAAGGCGTGAACGTGGCCTCCAAGCTCACCCGGGACAAGGGGATCGGGGACCAAGGGTTCTACCTCGCGTCGTGGGGCGCGCAGGCCGTTCCCACCGGCGCCGTGCTGGAGAACACGGCCCCCTACGCGGGCATCATCGAGCACGGCCGCCGCCCGAATCGGCCCGGCCCACCGCTCGCGCCGATCCTCGGGTGGGTCATGCGCAAGCTCGTCCGTTCCGGCGAGATCACCGAAGCGGAGGCCCCCGGCGTCGCCTACGTCATCCGACGGCACATCCACGAAAACGGCACCGCGCCACGGAACATCTTGCGGCTCACCGTGGGCCGAATCCAGCCCCGCTTTCAGCGCGCTGCCATCGCCTTGCTCCGCGCCCGGAGTCGGGCATGAGCTTCACCCGCGACCCCGCTGCGGCCGTCTGTGAGGCCTTGGCGGTCTACCTGGCTGCGACCCTGCCGACCTACGCCGTGCTCCGCGGCTGGCCCGAGTCCGACGTGCGCCTCGACCTCGCGTACCCGGTCGTGAGCGTTTTCAACGTGGGCGCGCTCGCGGACGAGACGATCCAGCCGACGACGCTGGACGCGACCACGCTGGCGCTGGGGTTGCTCACCATCGCCATCCAGCTCGACGTATGGGCCGCGTACCGGGAGACGCTCGACGCGGCGGTGCAGGCCGTCTCGCTCGCCCTGCAGAACGACCTCCCGTGGCGCCCGGCCCTCTACCTGACTGCCACCGACTACGGCGGGCGCACGTTCGTCGTCACGCGCGAGAACGATGGCCCTGAACGCGACGGCGAGACCGCCCCGCTCGGCCAGTGGCGCCACACCTTCACCCTTTCGGCCTCGATCGAGCGCGTTGCGACCTACGCCCCGCCCGTCGTGGTCAGCATCGACACCCCCGTCACCCCCTCGTAGGAGCCGCTCATGGCCAGTCTCATCCGCACCATCGCCACCGCCGGGGCCGCCCTCTACGGCGTCAACCTCCTCGACGTGGCGCCCCCGGCCTCTGGCCTCGGCTCCGTCTCCCGGGTGCTCGGCATCGTCGCCGATCTGCCGTGGGGCCCCGAGAACACGGTGACGACCTGCTACAGCTTCAAGGATCTGCAGCAGTTCTTTCCGGCGGCGTTCTCCAGCCTCTACAACAACTATCCGGCGCTCAAGGCGTTCCTCGGACACCCGAAGCTCCCCGGGCCGGTGCAGGTCTGCCGGATCGTGCCGACCAGCGTGGTGCACCTCGCGATGGCGCTGTCCTACACCGTGACCGGCGGCGCGTTCGTCGGGACCGCGAACTACAAGGGCACGATGGGGAACTCCATCACGGCGACGTGGGCTGCGGCCACGGACGCGGATGGGACGCACCGCAACCTCACGATCACCATCGGCACTGGGTACTCCAAGCTCTACGAGAACGTCACCCTGACGAGCCTCCTCACGCTCGCCGACCCGTACATCACCTGGACTGCGACGAGCTCGCCGAGCGTCCTCCCCGCTGCGGCGGTCGCAGCCACCTCGACGGTGGCCGGCACGGACGGAACCGCCGTCTCCGCCGACTACATCGGCTCCTCGACGTCGAACGTGGGCATCCGCAAGTTCTACGCCTCCAACATCTCCGTCGACGTTCTCCTCGTCGCGGAGTGCCCATCTGGCCTCATCAACGCCGTGAACACCGGGCTGGTCGCCTACGGCACCGGCGCCGGAAAGCAGGGGCAGTATGTGCTTTGCTCGGTCGCGAGCCAGACGGCCGCCGCCGCCGTTACCTACGTCGCCAGCTACCGCGACTCCGGATCGAAGGGCTCCTACATCTGGCCGCGCGCCAAGGTCACCAACACCTTCGACAGCACGCTCCCGCTCGTCGCCGTCGACGCGAACATGATGCTGGCCACCGCGATGCTCGGTGTGGACCCCTGGAACTCCCCCGAGGGTGTCAATAGCGCGCCCTGGCTGACCGGCATCGCCGACCTGGAGACCAACGACTCCGACGACGTCGCCTACGCGGCGCTGAACACGGCCGGGATCTCCACCCTGTTCATCGACGACACCCTCGGACCCATCATCCGGGGCGCGTTCACGACGAACGTGACGAGCGGCCAGACGGACATCGTCCGCAGCTCCTACCGCAGCTACGCCAGCGCGCAGCTCGCCAGCTACGCGATCCACTACGTCGGCGTGAACCTCTCCGTGAACCTCACCAAAGGGCTGCTCGGGGATTCTGTCGATCCGCTCATCGGCGCGTTCCGGGGCTTTCTGCAAGTCGAAACCGACAAGCAGCACATCAGCGGGTACAACGTTGACCCGTTCGGCTCGAACACGCAGGCCGACATCGACGCCGGGCATTGGACCATCGCCACGGCGATCAAGATGTTCGCGTCGAACCGCCAGATGATCATCGCCACGCAGGTCGGCGCTACCGTCGTACTGTCTTCCTAACCTTCGATTCGAGGCCGACAAATGGACACCACGCTCCCCACCTCTGGCGCCGAGACGCGCATCAGCCTCTCGGTTGACGGCGCCCCCATCCTCATCTCCGGGCAGGTCGACAAGGTCAGCGCCAAGCAGCGCGTCTCCAACATGGAGCACAAGCCGCTGGGCACGAGTGACGTCAAGATCGGCCAGGACTTCAACGGTTGGGAGGGCTCGATCTCCGGCAAACGCTCGTCGCTCGCCATCGCCACGGCGATCAACCTCATTGAAGCCTCGAACCGGGCGGGCCTGCCGAGCCAGGTCATGCTCACCGTGACCTCGTCGCTCCACGACGGCACACGCGAGAGCCACCTCTACAGCGACGTCAAGCTCTCGTACTCCGGGGACTCGGCGCGCGGGTCGTTCGACTCGTTCGAGGTCTCCTGGGTCACCGGCAGCGGGCGGGTGGCTCTGTGAGGGTGGCTGTCGAATTCGCGCTCCCAAGCGGCCGACACGTCGTCGCAATGGAGTTGACCGTCGCCGAGATGCTGATCGCCAAGCGGGCGGCCGGCAGCGGGGTTGGCCTCGCCGCGTCGTCTGCGGTCTCCATCGCAGGCCTCCAGATGGCGCTTCGGGAGATCGACGGCGTCAAGGTCACCTTCGACCAGCTCGGCGGCCTCGATGGCCGGTTCCGGGTGCGCGACATGACCGCGCTGGTGAGCGCTTTCGCCAGCCTCCACACGGCGCCGAAGCTCGCCTACACCGTCGTTCCGGGCGACCGCACGGACGTCTACACGGTCACGCTCCTCGACGGATCCATGGTCACGCTCCGCGAGCTCGCGCACCCGGCGTTCTCGCGCTGCATGGCGGCGGGCGATGCCGAGCGCGGCTGTCCCGCCTCTGCGGAGTTCGCCGTCAGCCTTGCAGGGCTTCGGGCGTCCATCGACGGCATCCCGCCAGACAACCAGCTCTGGCCCTACTCCGCGCGTGACACGGCTGGCCTGATGGCGCTGTGGGGAGAGATCCACGGCGGGGATTTTACGGTGGTCCCCTCGGCCGCATGAGCGAGGCCGATTGGGGGCGGGTCGCCTACGCCGCTCGGTACGGAAATCAGCCCCTTTCGGAGATCCTGACAATGCGCCCCGCCGATCTAAACGGGTTCAACGCCGCACTTGAGCGCATCATCATTGCCGAGAACGGCAAGGATGGCGCGTCATGATGGGCCAGGACGACTATGTCATCCGCGCCAGAATTGTCGCTGAAGACGCCGCCGCACCTGGTGCGGACTCTGCCCAGCGACGGCTCGAGGCGGTGGAGAACCAGGCCGGATCGACCGGGTCGGCGCTCACCCGCATGTTCGGTCTCATCGGCGGGATGGCCGGGATCGGGATGGCCGTGAAGGGCATCCTCGGCTTTCAGTCCACTCTGGAGGACGCCCAGAACGGCCTCGCCACGCTTTACAGCGCGCTCGCCGGCGTGGACATCGGGCAGGGCTTCCGCATGGCCCAGGAGGACGTCGCCGGGCTGCGGCAGGACGCCGCGGCCGGAATCGGCGAGCTCTCCGACTACCTTGGCACCTTCAACCGGGTGCTGGGTGCGGGCCTCTCGATGGGCGCGAGCCGCGGGCAGCTCCGCACGCTCACCAAAGAGACGATCACGGCCACGGGTGCTGTCTTCGGCTCGGCGGGCCTGTCGCGCGCCCCCGAGGAGCTGATGATGGCGATGGAGGGCCGGGCCAACAAGCGGCTGACCCCCGTGATTGGGATGGCGCTCACCGCGATCCACATGACGGACGAAGCGTTCAACCGGCTCAAGCCCGAGGCGCGGATCGAGGCGTTGACCCGCGCGCTCAACACCTTTGGGCCGGGCGTTGCCCTGATGGGCCAGAGTTGGAACGCGCAGTTTTCGACCTTGCACGACACGATCCAAGGCCTGATCGGCACCGTGACCAAGCCGCTTTTCGACCGATGGAAGACCGAGCTGGGCGCGGTGAACGACTGGCTTGTCAAAAACAAGAACATGCTGGCGGAGATCGCGGAGAGGTGGGGCGCGCGGCTGCTGAAGGTCTGGGATGGGCTGGTTGCGCGCGCGGGGACGTACGCGGCGCTGGTTGCGGCGTCGCAGGTCGGGAGCCTGACCGGGGCTGCTGGCGCGGTTGCGGGCGGAGCGAGGGCGGTGGCGATGCCGCTGCTTACGGGATTGTCAGAGGGGGTCGCCGGCGGCGGACTCATGGGCGGCCTGTCTGGCCTCTCGGCGGCGTTCTCGGCGTTGGCAACCCCCTTCGTCGCCGTCACGGGAGCGATCCTCGCCGTGAAGGGGGCAATGAGCGACTACCCCTCTGTGCTTGGCTACGTCATGCAGGCTGGGGGCCGACTCATGGACTCCTTTGGGTTGCTGGGGACGGCGATGGACTCACTGACCGGCCCGGGGAGCGCGCTGAACATGATCGGCGCGGCGCTCACGGGTCCGTTCGGGATCTTCCTCGACGTGCTCGGCGTCGGGGTCCGCATCCTCGCCGCGTTCGCGACCGGGATCGGCGTCGTTTTTTCTGTCATCGGGAACGGGCTGCAGTGGATCTACAGCTTGATGGCTGGGGACGCGCACGGGGTCATCAAGGCCAAAGCGAACATGGCGAACGCCATCGATCAGGCCAACAGGAACCTCTCCGTCCTCGCCGGCTTCGACCTCCAGACGAACACCAAGGGCGGCCTTGATCACGCGGTCGCGGCCGGGGATCTCAAGACGAAGAAGGGTGGCGACTCGATCACCAACATCTCCGGCCCCGTCACCCTCCAGATCAAGACGGAGGTGAACGCCGACCCCGCCCGCGTCATGACCGCGCTCGGCGAGGGCTTGGACCGAATCCGGCTCGCAGGCCTGCAGGCCAGGCGCATCCCGGCGGCGAGGCAGTAGATGGCTGATCCTGTCGTGAACTCGCTCGTGATCCAGGAGCTTGACGGCGACGTGGGGCTCATCCTCGACACGCTCGGGGCCCTTCCCACGAACAGCCTTCCGGTTGGCGGGTCGCTGCGTTCGACACGGACCTACTACCCGGGTAGTTCGACCCCTTCGACGCAGATCATGGGCACACAGGAAGAGGACATCACGCTCAAAGGCGTGTGGCGGGACGACCAGCTCGGCGCCGCGGGAGGGGCGGTCAACCTCTACGGGATCTGCCGGTCGCTGCTCCTCGATCAGCTCCGGTGCGCGCTCTACTGGGGACCGGAGATCACCCGAAAGGGCTACGTCAAGAGCTTCATCGGGGACTTTGAGCGACCGAACCTGATTCACTGGACGCTGGTGTTTCAGGTGGACGAAGCCGACGAAGCGGCGCTGATGCTGATCCCCTTCCCGCCGTCTGCAACGACGACAACGCTGTGGGCCGAGATCCTCGCCGTGCTGGCCGAGATTGACGCCGTGAGCGTCATCGTGGACGCCAGCCTCGCCGTGACCGTCGCCGGCGGCTTGCTCCTCTCCGAAGCGGTGGCCGCATGAGCATCCCCTCGATCAACGCGGCGGCCGGTGCGCTCGCCAGCAATGCAGGCGCCGCCCTCGGGTCCGTGGCGACGCTCCTGCAGCTCGGCACGGCGAGCGCTCAGGACATCGGCGCGACCGGCGCCCAGGTGACGACCTGCCAGACGGCGATCAGGGCGGTGCGCGCGGACCTCGATGCCCTCGCCGTCGAGGACGCGCAGCTCTGGCCGGATGGCGCTGTCGCGATTGGCCTCTGGCGTTGGGAGCGCAGCCTCCGCTACGGCCTCGTTCGCCTCTCGGGTCGGCTGACCCGGGCCTCCGCCATCGTCGCGGAGATCGCCACCGGGCAGGGGACGACGCTCCACACAGTGCGCGCCGGTCAGTCGCTCCAGGCCATCGCGGCGATCTACCTTGGCGGGTGGGCAGAGTGGCCTCGCATCGCCGCCGCCAACGGGCTGAAGGCGGGCCCTGTCGCGGTGGGCACGGTCCTGATCATCCCGTCGAAGGTCTGACGTGGCCGCCCGCTCCTACTACCCGCGTGCGGCGGTCTCGCTCGTCCTCTTGATCGAGGACTGGGGTGCGGGCACGTCGGCGACCTACACCGTCACGGCGATCCCGCGCGAGTTGGAGATCCACCGAAACGACCATCGGACCGCGGACACATTCCGCCTGCAGCTCGACCTGCGCGATTTCCCGTTCGACCCGCGCACGGTGCGGAGCGCCCGGATCGAGGCGCTGATCGGCGATGTTGGGCCGCCGGGAAGCACGCTGCCGAAATCCGGGCCGGACACCGCGTTCATCGGCTTCTCGGACACCATCGAATCAAGCCGCTCGGAGGCCGGCGATTTCGTGAACATCGAAGGCCGGGACTACACCGGCCCCTTCCTCGACACGAAGTGGCCGGGCGGGATGATTGACGTCTCGCGCGCGCTCCCTGACGTCATCCAGGACGTGATCGACGCGGTGCCAGGTGCGGACCAGATCGGCGTGAATCCGGGGGTCTGCTACTCCGAGGGCGCGTCGAACGTCATCCTCGCCGACGCCATCGGCCGCAAGATGTTTGCCCCCCATGCCGGGGACGACTGCTGGACGGTCCTGTGTGACCTGTGCGGACGGGTCGGGCTCGTTCCCGTCTTCAACCTCGACGCGCTCTGCATCCTCTCTGCGGCCGACTTTGGGGTCTCGCGCAACGCGTTTGTCAACGACGGGGCGATCACTCCGCAGACGGCCGCGATGGAGTACGGCTCGAACCTCACGCGGCTCAAGCAAGTGCGGCACGCTCGGGAAGCCGCCCGCAAGCAAATCCAGGTGCAATGCTGGGACGCGACGACGCGCAAGGCCTCGACGACGACGTACCCGACCAGCCCGATCCTCAACAAACAGACGGTCGGCACCGATGGCAAGGTCAAGACGGAGGCCGCCCCGATTGTGCCGTACTACGTCACCGGGACCTATTCGGCGTCGGACCTCGCAACCATTGCGAAGAACATCTACACCGAGGTCAGCCGGGAGGAGATGGAAACCGAGATCGAGACGCTCGACATGACCGATCTCGACGGCGTCTCCATCCCGCAGCTCGGCAACGGCGCGCACGTCACGATCACCATCGGCGCGCAGCTCGTCACGGACATCAGCGGCCTCTCGCCCTCCGAAGCCATCGCCGCGCTCACCAGCGGTCCCCGGGCACTCGCGGCGGACGTGGCGACTGCGTTTGTGGCGGCGTTCGCGACCGCGCAAAAGCTCTCTGTCACCTTCTACGCCAAGGAAGTGCAGCACGTCTGGAGCCGGGAGAACGGCTACCGGTGCCAGATCACGGCGATCAACTTCGTGGGGGGTGCGGTTTGAGGCGCGGCGTCGAGCGTGGGCTGGCGGACCTGGCGTCCGACGTCGTCGCGTGCGCCACCGGGCAGATCACGGCCGTCGATGCGGACGGGAGCGGCGGGTTTCTGGCGACGGTGACGATCCAGCCCTCCGGCTGGCAGGTTCAGGCCCGGGTCGTTTGGTCCGGGGCGCGCGCGTCGGGGGGCGCGTTCTTTCCGGTCGCCGTCGACGACGAGGTCCTCGTCCTGCTCCCCGACGGAGACCCGAACCGAGCGGTCTGCATCCCGGGGCTGACGAGCACCGCGGCGAAGGTCCCATCGAGCTTCGACAATTCCAGGCCGATCTTCGTGCATCCGAGCGGGGCCTCGTTCGCGACCTCCGAGAGCGCCAGCACTCGGCACGTCGTGACAGAGGACCTCCTCAGCGACCTCTCGAACAGCCTCACCGAGATCGCGGCGGGACTCGCGGCGTTCGGCATCCCGACCCCCAACACGGCCACCCTCATCGGCAAGCTCGCTGCGTCCTATCGCTCGGCCGCGCTGGTCACGGAGTAGCGATGAATCGTAGATGCTCATACACGATTTGTAGAGTAGGATCCCGCCCATGAGCGCCTCCGCCCTCGACGCCGCCCGCTTCGGGGTGGACCTCGACATCCCGATCGACCCGCTCGGCGCGATCGCGGTGACGCCAACCGGCGATCTGCCAATGCTTTCCGGTCGGGATTGCCTCGTGCGAGACATCCAGCGCCGGCTCGTCACTCAGCCCGGCGCACTCATCCACCGGCCCGCGTTCGGCGCTGGGGCCATTGGCTACCTCGGGATCAACAACTCGGCAGCAGCGCGCTCGCGGCTCGGGACGGATGCCCGTGCGAACCTGCTCGCCGACGGGCGGCTCAAGGACGCGGCGATCGCGCTCACGTCCGACGACGGATCCTCGACGCTCACGCTGACCGCGACACTCACGCTTCGCGACGACTCCAAGAATGTGCTGGCGGTGACCCTATGAGCGCGACGATCCCCACCTTTGACGACCTCTACAACGCGGCCAAGGCGGAGACGCAGGCGCGGCAACCGGCGCTCACGGACTACTCCGACGGCTCCGCGCTCGACGCGATCACCGGTGGCGGGGCAGTCCTGGCCGACATGCAGATCCGGGCGGACCTCGATGCTGCGGCCGCCAAGTACATCGCGATCGCGACCGGGGCGGACCTCGACACGGCCGTCACCGACATCTTCCCAGCCTGTGTCCGACAGGCCGAATCCGCCTCGGTTGGGACGCTGACGTTCACCCGCGGCGGCAGCTCCGGCGTTGTGGAGATCCTCGCCGGGACCGTCGTGACGGCCACCGTGAACGGCCAGACGGTGACGTTCACGACCGACACGAACGTCTACATGACCGGCTCGACGGTGAACGCCAGCGCCCACTGCTCGGCGACTGGCACGGTGGGGAATGTCGCGGCCGGAGTGGTGACGAAGATCCCGACGCCGATCCCGGATGACACCACGGCGACCGTCACGAACGCGGATCGGTTCGTCGGTGGGGCTGCAACCGAGACGGACGACGCCTACCGGGCCCGCGCCCAGGCCTACCCGCTGACGCTCCGCCGAGGCACCGTGGCTGCGCTGGAGGAGGGGGCGCTCTCGGTTCCCGGCGTGTCCTACGTCACGGTCGACGAGTCCCTGTTGAGCACGGACGCGACGGTCTACGTCTACGTTGGGGATCCGGACGGACGAGGCAACGCTGCGCTTGCCGCCCTCGTCGCGACCGAGCTGGAGAACTGGCGGGCGGCTGGGGTGCTCGTCGTGGTAGACCCAGCGGCGCGCGAGGAGGTCTCCGTCGGGCTCGCCGTGACCGTGAAGGCGGGCGCTGGGACCGACGCGCTCAAGACGGCCATCCGGGCTGCCGTGCTGGCCTACACTAGCTCCATCGCTTCTGGCGCTCCGATGTACCTCTCCGCACTGGAAAGCGCAGCGATTCGGGTTTCCAGCGATGTTCGTGGGGCTGTGGCGATCATCACCGGTGGCGTGCCCGCTGCTGACGGGGTGACGCCCACGGTGCCCCAGAACGCGCTCCGGTGCCTGTCGAGCGCCTTGACGGTGGTGTTCGCGTGAGCGCCGCCACGATCCTCGCCACGTATGAGCAGCTTGTCCCGAAGCAATATCGGGCGATGCGCCCGCTCATGTCCGGGTGGGCTGCGGCGTTCGATCAGGCGGACATCGCGGGCGACACGCTGCGCGTGAACGTCTCTGTGGCGACCGCGGCCGGGAAGTGGCTTGATCTCCTCGCCGTGGGGTTCGGTCTCCGCCGTCAGCCATCCGAGTCTGATGACTCGCTCCGCTACCGCATCCAGCACCCGGCCGATGCCCTGACCCGCCCGGCGATCCTCGACGTGGTCAACGCCTACCTGACGACCATCGGCGAGCCCGCGACAGCGACCATGATCGAGTGGTTCCAGGGCCCCGCACTCGACGTGGACTTCTGGCTGGATCAGACCGTGCTGCAGGACCGGGGAGCGTCGTTCGTGCTCATCGTCCCGCAGATCGGGAACACCATCGCGGGCAGCGGCTACCTCGACTCCGAGGCCTTCGGCGTGGATCTCTACCTCGGCTCAGACGGCATCTCCCCCGCCTACGACGCCATCATCGCGCTCGTGAACGCCATCCGGGCCGCTGGCGTCCGATGGTGGCTCCGCATCGACCAAGAATCCATTTTCACCTGAGAGGCCTGCAACATGGGCACCCCCTTCTCCCGCGCCGACGCCGAGCTGCTGTTCACCACTGGCGAGCTGTTCACCCTCACCGATGCCCAGCGGATGCAACACGCCGCAGGCGTCGGAATCATGGGCCTGCTCGCCGGGCGGCTGCTGTTCGACGAAGCCAACAACGCGTTCAAGGACGGCTTCTTCCAGGACGACTGCAAGGTCGCCACCACGGGCGGGCTCGGGTACGCCGTCGCCGTCGGCATGGGGTTCATGTACGACTCGACGGTCGCTGACGGGTTCACGTCGCAGTACCGGCCCGTCGTCCTCGGAACGGCGTCCACTGGGAGCTTCGCCGCTCGGGACGCGACCAACCCCCGGCACGACATCGTCTGCATCGCGCCAGCAACCGTGGACGACACCGCCGAGACGGTGAGCGTGAAGGACCCCGCGACGGGTGCGACGAGCTCGACGAGCATCAGCCGTCGCCGTCGTTACTCCGGGACGGTCAGCGTCGTGACCGGCACCCCCGCCGCGACTCCGGTGGACCCGGCGACGCCAGCGGGCACCATCAAGATCGCGAGCGTTCTCGTCCCCACAGGCGGCGCGCTGACGTTCACGGACACGCGGCAGAAACTCCAGCTCGGCGCTGGCGTCGGAGTGATCCCCCCGCACAGCTACCATCAGAACTTCGTGCTGGGGACCGGGGCGGAGCTGCAGGTCACCGCCAGTGGCACGCCGAGCATGGTGCTCCAGGTCGCCGCCGGGACCGCAGACATCAACGGCGCGGGGCAGGACTCGGGATCGACGCGCGCGCAGATCCGGCAGCCCAGCTCGGTGACGGTGAGCGCTTCCGACCCGACGAATCCCCGAATCGACCTCGTCGTGCTGTACGACACCGGGGCGCTTGGGGTTGTGGCCGGAACGCCAGCCGGCTCGCCCGTGGCACCCGCCACCCCTTCGGCCTGCATCGTCCTCGCTCACGTCGCTGTCGCCGCAACAGCCACGACGCTCGCAGGCGGGACGCTCACGGACTACCGCGAGCGCCTGCCGCTTACGGTGGATCGGTGCGCCGGGATCGTGGTCCTGGCTGCAACCATCGGGGCCGAGGGCGGCACCGCGGCGAATGTGATCCGGGTCTCGTTGCAGGCTCAAGACGAGGGCGGAAAGCCGATCCTCGGCCTGACGAAGATTCGGCTCGCCCTTCTGGAGCCCATCGGCACCGCGATCGCCAACACGGACTACGCAATTCACACCGTGCCGACGGCCGGATCCCTGCTGATCCCGACCAATCACCCAGCGCCCGCTTCGGCTTTCACGGCGATGGGCGGGATCTTCGCCACGGATGCAACGGGGCTGCTCACCTTCGACGTCAAGGACACCACCGGCGGGGCCAACCGCGGGGTCTGGTGTGTCGCGACGCCCCTGCGAGCACCCGGCGAGTCCCAGTACCTTGACCTCCCCTTCAACTAACGGAGCCTGAATGGCCACCCTCGACCTCACCTCTCCCGCCGTCCTGCCGCTGTTCAGCAAGGCGCAGACACCGCCGACCATCGGCCATCTCCGTCGCGTGGATCTCCCGCCCGGTCACGGGGGGCTCGTCGTTTCGCTCCGCCCCGTCACGACCGACGCGAAGATCGTCACGCTCGGGGCGGGCGCCCTCGTTGCGGACGACACCGACATCGGCGCCGCCACGTTCGGGCCAGTCGATCACGACCTCTGGAGCGAGGTGTACTTCCCTGTGGGCTGTGAGGCGTTCTACCTCGCCTCCACGGGTGCGAGCGTGGACGTCTACGTGTCCCTCGACAAGCCGAGGCCCCTGTGAGGACGCTGGCGGGCCGGGCTGGAGTGACGGGCGGGCGGGGGCTTGGCGGACTGCTCGTCCTCTCCAGCCCCGTGACGGCAACTGCGTGGGCGGCGATGCCCGGTGCGGAGACCGAGTTGCTTGGCCTCGCCCGACGCTTCCCCGCTGATCTCTCCGCCTGTACGCAGTGGCGGCTCGTCGGCATGGTCGGGGCGGTCGCTGGCGTGGCCGGGGCTGTATTGCGGGCGAAGTACGCGACCACGGCGGGTGGGGCGCTGGTTGACATGGGCATCCCGGGGGACCTGGCGATCGATGTGACCGGGGCGGTGAAGGGCGCATGGACCGCCATCCCGGCAGGAGCCATTGCCGACACCTTTCTCGCGGTCGTCGGATTCAACGGCAACGGCATCGTCTCCCCCACCTTCGACCACATCGCGCTCGAGGTGCGATGAGTCATGTCCACGACCAAGGCTGAAGTGATCGACGACATGGACGCGCGGATGACCGCGCTGATCGGTGCGTCGTACACCAACCTCTCGGCGACGTTCAAGGCCAGGCTTCTCGACGCCATCGCGACGGGGATTGTGGACTACATCGGCGGTGGGGCCGGAGCGGTGGCCAGCGTGTTCGGTCGCACCGGGACAGTCACCGCGCAGAGCGGGGACTACACCGCGAGCCAGGTGGGCGCGGATGCCTCTGGGAGCGCGGCGGCCGCTCTCGCCAGCGCGGAGGCCTACGCGGATGCTGGAGACGCGGCGGAGGCCAGCGTGCGCAACTCGGCCGACGCTACTCTCGCCGCTGCGATGACTGCCGAGGCCTCCGCCCGGTCTGCCGCCGACACCGCCCTGGCCGCCCCCGACTACGTCGTCAAAACCGCCACCGGCACCCTCGCCGCCGAGCGGGTTGCCACGGACGGCACCGAGATCACGATGGACTGGTCCGTCGCCGGCGTCGTGAAGTGGCTGCTGGCCGCGACCGCCGTTGTGGCGGGGAGCTACGGGAGCGCGACGCAGGCGCTGTCGGTCACGGTGGACGCGAAGGGCCGGATCACGGGCCTCTCCAACGTCACGATCACCGGGGTAGCGCCCTCCGCCCACGCATCCACCCACCAGAACGGCGGCTCCGATGAGGTCGGCCAATCCACGGCGGCTGCGAACAAGATCCCCAAGGCGGACGGCTCTGGCAAGCTCGACACCTGGATCTCGGCGGCGTCCGGCACCGTCGCCGGGATCATGAAGATCGGGGCGGCGACCGGAGCGCAGGCGTGGTCCACCATCCTCGACACGCTGGTGTCCAACGGCACCCCCGGCAGCACCGGGCTCGCGCTCCTGCTCGCGGGAACCGCGTCCGCCGCACGCACCACCCTGGGTCTCGTCCTCGGAACGAACGTCCAGGCATGGTCGACCGCGCTCGATGGGCTCGCCGCGCTGGCGGCGAACGGCAGCGTGACGCGGACGGGGGCTGGAACCTACGCCAGCCGCACGCTGACGGCCGGCTCTGGCAACGTGCTGGTGACGCAGGGGGACGGGGTAGCTGGCAACCCCACGATAGACCTGCCGAGCGTGGGCGGGGACTCGGGCGGCACCCTGCTCGCGGTGACGAACCTCAAGCTCCGCGACGGGGCGGCGGTCGCCTGGGCGACGGCGGGCGCGTGGGCGAATGGCGCGGCACTCTACCTCTCCGGCGGTACCATCCTTGCCGGGACGCTGCCTGTGGCCAGCGGCGGCACGGCGGGGACCACCGCGCAAGCCGCCCGCGCCAACCTCGCCGCGAGTGCGGTCAAGGCGGACTACAACTACGGGGATGGCTCCGATGGTGCCGTCGTCATGGACGGGGTCAACACGTTCACATGGGCGTCGTTGGGCGGCAGCACCTACACGCTGACGCGGAATCTGCGCGCAACGACGATCAATATCTCCAACACCGTCATCGTAAAGCCCGCCGGCTTTTTGATGCAGTCCACGGGATTGTGTACGAACGCCGGAACGATTCACGCAAACGGGGCGAACGCGGTCGGTCAGACCGGGGCAACGGGGGCGGCAAAGTCAGGCTATCTCCAGTGTCTCGGAAACACGGGCAGCAACGGGAAAACGACGACATCGGCCGGAATTGCCGGCGGGACGGCCAACCCCAACTCAGTCGGCGGTTCGGGCGGAGCCGGAGGCACGGCCGGCGGCGCGAACACGGGCGGCATCGGCGGCGCTGCGACCGGACCGGCCCTCGTATCCGGGGGGTTGCAAGACCAGACGTTCGGTTCGATCAGTCGGGGACTCAACGACACCACGCTGATCTCGTTCTTGGGCGGGGGTGGCGGCGGGTCGGGTGGTTGCGACATTACCGGGGGTGCGGCGACCTCTGGCGGCGGCGGCGCGGGAGCTACGGGTGTTCGCTGTAATTTCCAATCCTACGACGGAACGGGCGGAACCATCAGCGCGAATGGCGGAACTGGCGCAGCCGGTGTCTCCGGTGGCGGCGGAAAGGCAAGCGGCGGCGGGGGTGGCGGGGGTGGCTACGTCTACCTCCAATCCGAGTACGTCATCGCGCTGGGGACGTTCACAGCGAATGGGGGATCGAAGGGACTCGGCGCGGGCGGTGGCGGCGACGGCGTAGACGGAAACGGCGGCAGTGTCGTCAAGATGGCGCCGCCATGACCCGCCTCCGCGCCACCCTCTACGTCTGCGCCGCGCTCGCGTGGGATCTCTGCGTCCTCACGCCCGCCGACCTGCTCATCCTCCGCTGGCGTGCGCGCCACCCGACACCCCCACAGGAGCCTTGATGCCCGACCCCAGCCCCGAGTCCATGATCGCCGCTCTCACCGCCGAAAACGCCCGGCTCGCCGCGGAGGCCGCATCTCTCCGCGTCCACCTCGCTGCCGTGAGCGCTGACGCGGACGCCCTACACCGCTCCCTCACGGATGCCGCCGACTGCACCCGGAACCTCCGCGCGCAGCTCGGCGCCGCGCTGGATCGGGTCGCTGTCTTGGAAGCGCAGGCCGCCCCCGCTGCTGAACCCACCCCCACCCCGTAGGAGCCACCATGCCCCCCGCTGAATCCGTGAACTGCGACGACGCCGATACCGGTACCCCACTGCCCGAGATCGTCTGGATCGAGCCGGTCATCCCGCCCAACGTCTCGCCGGACATCGCCTTCCTCGCCGCGCAGCAAGCCCGGCAGCACTTCGACCGGCGACTCGACTCGCGGGCGACGGCCGTGACGATCATGACCAGCGGTCGCCGGACCAACCGACGGCTCGACAAGCTGGAGACGGCGCTGGAGAGCAAGCCGGGGAAACCGATGGTCGGCGCGATCATGTTGTTCGCGGGCGGGGTGTTCCTCTTCACTCTCATCGCCGCGCTGAGCCACAATGGGATCGACACCGGTGCCGTCACCCGAGACACCACCACGATGTTCCAGACGATCACCGGAGCGGCGAGCGGCACGGCGCCCGCTGCCCCAGCGCCCGTTTCGAGTCCGGCCCCTTCCGCTGCTCCGGTCGCGTCACCCGCCCCGCCAGAGGGCAACGGCGACCCCCAACGCGCGGAGCCCACGCCATGAACCCCCTCGTCGTCGATCTCTCGCACTACCAGGCCACGGTGGACTTCAACGCTCTTTACGCCGCCGGGGTCCGCGCCGTCGTCCTCAAGGCCACGGAGGGGACGAGCTGCGTCGACGCCGCCTTCGCGCGCCGGGCTGCCCTGCTCCCGGAAGCCGGGCTCCTCCGGGGCGCCTACCACTTCGGGGAGGACGCGGACGGGCAAGCGCAGGCGGATCACTTCCTGGCGACGGCCAAGCCCACGGCGGGCGTGCTGTGCGTCCTCGATGTGGAGCGCGGCCCGAACGGGCGATCGATGACGCTCGCGCAGGCGGAGGCCTTTGTCCGCGCGCTGTTCGTCGCCACCGGTCGCTACCCGGTGATCTACGGCGGCGCGGACTACCTCGGGCAGCTCGGCGTGACGTCGGAATCGTTGCTCGCCCGGTGCGGCGTGTGGTGGGCCGCCTACCATCCCCCCGAGCAAGGCTGGCCGAAGGTGCCACCGCCCTGGAGCCGCGCGATGCTCTGGCAGTACACCGACCACGGGCAGGTCACGGGCCTCGCCCTCGACTGCGACCTGTTCTGCGGCGACGAAGCCCTCCTCCTCGGGTGGTGGGGCCGCTGACTTTCTACCCGCGCCCGTGCGGTCCCCGCGGGCACCCTGACTCTGGAGCCTCTCCCATGTCCCTCCTCACCTTCATCCCCATCCTCATCGCCTCGATCCCCTGGAACGAGATCGTCCCGCTCGCCGAGGACGTCGTCACCGGCAAGGCCACCCGAGACGAGCTGCTCACCGCGATCCCGCACATCCTCGACGACGCCGTCGACTTCAACGCGATCCTCCCCGGTGTCGTCGGCACCTTCCTGGAGGCCGAGGACGGCGTCATCGAGGCGAAGATCGTCGGCTGGATCGCCGACCACGCCATCGCCAAGGCCAAGGGGAAGCAGCCGGCCACTGCGGTCGCAACGAAGCCCGGCGCCGGGTTCTTCGGGAAGCTGTTCGGGCGGAAGCCGGTCAGCGACATTCAGGCTGGTGGCTGAGACAGCGGTACATCCCGGGTACATCGGGAGACGTCCAACGGCTCCCGAAACGCCCTCGAACGACCCGAAACGCAAGCGAGTAAATCGGCGTTCTCCGCGCGAAACAGGCCGGAAACGCCCGGTCTCGAAAAGTATGGGCGGCAGGCCATGAGA
>CAIMSU010000208.1 GCA_903844155.1 uncultured Pseudomonadota bacterium
AACTTGCGCGCGCGACGGCGTCCCTCGGCTCGGAAGGGCGCTTGGAGACCCCGGGAGGCCGCGAGGGGCGTCCGGGGGCAGGTTCCGACCCGGTTCGCGCACATTTTGGGCTAAGCGGGCGGCCCGCGCTTCCCTCGTTCGCGGGGCGGGCCCCGCGCACCCCGCCGTCGCCTGCTGGCGACGGCCCTGATCTACTACCTCCGATTTCAGCGCGTACCGCGCCGAAAATCGGACGTAGTAGATCAGGGCGCGGAAGCCGGAGGTGTGGCCGTTGCGCCAGGGTCCGACAGCGGCCCGGACTCGGGCGGCCACGGGTCCCCGGCGCTGTCTGCCAGGCGGGTCGCGAAGGCGCGGGCGCGGGCGTCGGTGCTCACCTCCGCCGCGTGACGGAAATTGGCACGAGCGGCGTCCGTTTCTCCGAGCGCCCTCGCCGCTCCGCCGCGGATGACCCAGCGCCCCGTGGTGTCCTCAACGGTGGCTGGGAGCCGGTCGAGCAGTTGAATCGCATCGGCCCATCGCCGCTCGTAGAACGCGCCTCGCGCGGCCGTCACGAGGGCCTGCGCTGGGGCCGGGCCTGCTTTTGCAGCCGCCGTGGCCGGGTTCAGCCGGTCGTCGGCTAGCCCGATGAGCGCCTTGAGCGCGCGCGGGAGTGGACCCGAGGGCGCGAGCCCCCACAATGCCGGGCCGGTGACCATGTCCCGCAGGTCCTCCGGCAACAGCGCGTTGTCGGAAAGCATCGGGATCAACCTGTGCATGCGTTCGACTGCCGGGCGCACACGCGCGAGCAGTGCGCCATCTGGCGCCCCAGTGAAAAGCGCCGCCACGTCGTAGGGTTCACCGACCAGGCCGGGTGGCAGCGCCGGCACCGGCCCGACGCCCGCCCAGGGGTACTCGATGCTGGGCAGGTCGTCCGTGACCGGAGGAACGTTGGCGACCGCCTTGCGAAGCCCGGCATCTCCCTGCAGAAACGCGCCGACGAGGTCGCCCACCCCGTCCACCCCGATCGCCTCCAGATCGACGGCAACGGCGGGTGTGTCCGCGAGGGCCGTCCAGCGCGCAAGGTCGACCGCCAGGGGGCGGTCCGAGCCAACCAGCACCCACTGGTACCGATAGCCGTAGAACAGCGCGGCATGCGGGAACTCGGCGGTGAAGGCTGCGACAATCGCGCCGGTCTGCGCCTCGTCCAGTTGGAAGACCGGCAGCCACTGCGTCAGGACGCCGCCGGGCGCGAGGTGGCGACGTGCGAGCGCGTAGTACTCGCGGGAGTACAGCTTTGACACACCCGGTGCGATGGGGGGCGGCGGCTCGGAGGTGATGACACTCCACCGGTCGTCCGAGACCAGCAGGTGGTGTCGCCCGTCGTCCACATGGACGCGAACCCGCGGGTCGTCCAACGGATTCGCCCCCTGGGCGGCGGCGAAATTCGGGGCAAGCGCGAGGACCTCCGGCGACAGGTCGGCGACGTCCAGGCGCGTGAGCTCGGGGTGCGAGAGGAGGGAGCGGGCCGAGTTCCCGACGCCGTAGCAGATGAGCAGGGCCGTCTTCGGGCCGGTGTCCGACGAGAAGAACAGGCCGAGGTGGGCGAGCATCCCCATGTACCGACGGGCGGCGAACCCGGTGTCGCTCATGGAGACGCGCGGGAACACCAGCTCATCGAACGACGGCTGCCCCCATTTGAGCCTGCGCGCCGCCGCGACCGTGGTGGTCGGCCCTTCGCGCACCTCCAGGAGCTCGTCGTCCGGTACGCCCACATTCACCCGCTGCAACGCGCCTTTCGGCAGCAGTGCGAAGGCGAGACCGGCGAAACACAACGCTGCAAGGGCAAGCCCACGCGCGGGCGCGGCGCCGCGAGCGCTCACCCCAGCCCCGCACACCGCCGCCCCAAGCGCCACCATGACGAGGCCCTGCTGCAGGCCGAAATGCGGCAGGAGCACGAAGCCCGCGATCAGCGAGCCGAAGGCCCCCGCGAGTGTGTTTGCGCCGAGCGCGACCCCCAGAGATCGGCCCGTTTCTGTGCCTGCCAGGGCGGCCCGCGCCATGAACGGGAACGCCCCTCCCAGGGCGAAGCACGTGGGGGCCTCCAACCAGAGCGCGGTCAGCGCAGACTGGACGAGGAGCTGTGGCTGGCTCGGCGAAAGCATCGGCGGAGTCGGCGCCATCAGTGGATCGACGAGGGTGCGCCAGGGCGTCGCGAGGAGGATCGGAACGAGAGCAAGCGCCCCGCCCAAAGCGAGGAGCGCTCCACCCCAGGCGAGGGGGGACCGCGCCCGATCGGCTGCCCGTCGGGTGGCCCACGCCCCCGCCGCCCACGCACAGAGGTAGGTCGCGAGCACCATCGAGAAGCTGGCGATCCGGGGAGGCGTCCAGAACTCGACCACCCGGGTCCAAAGCACCTCCAACGCCAGTCCGGTCGCCCCCGAAGCGATCGCGAGCGCGAGCACAGCGGGCGGTACGGACAGGCCCGGAGCTCCGCTCGCCCCGCCCGCGTCTGCGGCAATGGGCACGCGCCCGATCACCCGGGGGACGGCGACAGCGACGAGCAGGTTGCCGGACACCGCGAGCAGTCCGGTGGCCGTCAGGCCAACGTGAGGGATCAGCACCAGATCGGGAAGGAGGGCCCCGACGACGGCGCCAGCGGTGTTCACCGTGTAGAGCGTCCCGACCGTGCGCCCGTGGGCCCCGGCACGCGAAAGGGCGCGGACCAGCACGGGCAGGGTTCCGCCCATCAGGCTCGTCGGGAGCGCCAGGAGGAGCATCACCGCGATCGCGCGGCCTGGTGCCTCCCCAGGCCCGGCCACCCACCGAGCGAGGGGCTCGAGCAACACATCGCCACGCAGGAGCAGCATTGTGACGAACAAGCCAGAAACACCGATTCCGACCTCGATCCACCTGTACAACCGTAGGGGCTCGCCGGAGCGGTCGGCCAGGCGTCCCAAAAGGGCGCTCCCCAACGCCAGGCCGGCCATGAACGCCACCAGGACGGTGGCGACTGCCGGCGTCGTGGCTCCAAAATGCCGGGACAAGGCGCGTACCCACAGCACCTGGTAGATGAGCCCGCTCGCGCCGGAGAGGAAGATCAGCGTCCCAAGCCGCCAGTCAACCGGCTGCGACGAGGCGGGTTCGCCCCCTACCGCGGCTCCCGACGGGGCTTCGACGGAGAGGGGCGGAGTCGCGTTCAGGGGGCAGCCAGGAGGAAGCCGAAGATACCGCCCCGGGGATCGGCTCGCCAGCGCATCGGCCGCACGCCGGAGCTCGCGTCGCAAGCGCCTCCGGGGCCGGGTTGGCGACGAATGACGTAGACCGGGAAAACATTTCCCGAATTGGCGGGGCCACCGGTCTGATAAACTGCCTGCATGCTCACCCTTTCGCTCTGTTTGTCGGTGACGAGCGCGCGCGCGGGCACGCTCACGGTGAGCACCTCCGGCAAGGGCGACTACACCTCGATCCAGGCCGCGATCGACGAATCGTCCGACGGGGACACGATCACGGTCGAGGCCGGCACGTACACCGAGTCGCTCGATTTTGACGGAAAGGACGTGGCTGTCAGCTCCACCGAAGGCTCATCGACGACGTTTCTCGCCGGCACCGGGGAATACGCCGTCCGGTTCGACTCCGGCGAGACCGCGAACGCGGTATTCACGGGTTTCACCCTGGAGTCTGGCCCGACTGCCGGCGGCATCCACATCCGCGAATCCGGGCCAACGATCACGGACGTAGTCGTCGACAGGCTCGGCTCGGGCACCGACAATGGCGGCGGCGTCGACGTCCTCGGCGGCACGCCCACGCTCACGGACTGCACGTTCGACAGCACGCTGGGCGAGTACGGCGGCGCGATCTATGTTGGCGACGGCGCCGTCGTGACCATCCAGAACGCCTGGTTCGACAACACCTACGGCGCGGTCGGCGGGGCGATCTACGTCGACGGCAGCACGCTCGACATCAGCGACAGCACGCTCGACTCGACGTACAGCGCGGAGAGCGGAGGCGGCATCGCAGCCCTGAACAAATCCACCGTCACCCTGACCGACACGGACATCACGGAGACCCGCACCTCCGCCGGGAACGGGTTCGCGATCTACGCCGATTATGCGACGGTCGTCACCTGGAACGGCGGGACCAACGCCGGCAGCTACTCGGACACCGTCGCCTCCGGGTCCACCGGCTCGGTCTACGTCTCCCGAAGCTCCACATTCAATGCGACCGGCGTCACCTTTGAGAACATCGTCAGCGGCGACACCGGCGCCGTCGCGTACATCAGCGGCGGCTACAGCGGCACCATCGATGGCTGCACGTTCACTGACAATTCGGGCGCGAGCGGCGGGGCGATCTACGCGAAGTCCGGGGATGTGACGGGGACGTTGACGGTGACGAGCTCGACGTTCAGCGGGAATTACGCGAGCCTGCGCGGGGGGGCGATCTTCGTGACTGACCAGTTCGCAGCCACGATCGCGGAAAACGAGTTTGACGACAACACCACGGACCAGCAGGGCGGGGCCGTTTACTTGACGCTGAACGGAACCGCGACGCTGACGGGCAACAACTTCGTCGGCAACTCCGCCGATGTCGGCGGCGGCGCCATCGCCGTCGTAGACATCGGGTCGGCGCTCACGCTCGACTCCAACACGTTCGATGCCGACGTGGGCGCGTACCATGGCGGCGACATCTACGCGAGCGACAACGACGTCACTTCGACGGGCAACAGCTACAGCGCGGCCTCCGCGGAATTCGGCGCCGACTTCAACGGAGAACAAGGGGGCAACGCGAGGTTCCAGGATGACACGTTCGACGGCAGCTATGAGGGAAGCGCGGTCTACGTGTTGGGCACCGAGTTTGCGACGACCACGGTCTCCGTCGACGGGTCGACCTTCACGGACAACAGTGACGCGATCGGAGGCGCCATCCACGTGGAGGCGATCGCCACGCTGACAATCACGGACAGCACCTTCACGGGCAACGCGACCACGTATGACGACGGTGGCGCCATCTGGTCCGAAGCGGTCGTTGATCAGAGCGTCACGAACAGCCTTTTCTGCACGAACACCGCCGGCGGGTCAGGCGGCGCCGCCTACATCACAGGCACGACCGGGAGCGACAGTTGGCAACACAACATCTTCTGTTCCAACACAGCCGAGTCCGGTGCCGCGCTCTACTTCATCCACGACCACGTGGCGAGCGTCGTCAACAACGACTTCCTCGACAACGGCAAGGGCACGTGGTCCGGGACAGCCATCCTCGTGGATTCCGCAGTCGACTGGGACAACAACATCGTCGCCAACTCCATCGGCTACGGACTCTACGCCGACGACGCCGCCTCCGCCGCCAACAGCTCTCTCACCTACAACGACTGGTACAACAACACAACGGACGTCGGCGGCTACTTCACCGCCTCGGACATCTCCGGCTACGGAAACATCACCTCCAACCCAGACTTCACCGCCTACACCGTCGACGGTGACTGCACCAACGATGATCTGACACTCGCCCCCGGCAGCCCACTCATCGACGCCGGCGATCCAACCCACCTCGACGCCGACGGCTCCCGCTCCGACATCGGTCGCTACGGCGGCGACGGCGCCACCGTGCCCGTCGACACCGGCGGCGACACGGGCTCAGCGTCTGACACAGCCACGACCGCTGACTCCGGCGCTGACACAGCCACGACCGCTGACACTGGCACCAACGCTGACACCGGCCCCAACCTGGACAGCGCCGCGCCCACCGACTCCAACCCATCGGCCGACGGCGACTCCTCCGCGGACAACACCGATTCTACCGTCCAAGGCGTCCCGGCGCTCTGGACCGCCGGGAGCTGCGGCTGTGCCGCTGCAGACGTGACCGGTGCTACCCCTGCCCTCGGCCTCGTCCTCGGCGCACTGCTGCTCGGACGTCGTCGTCAGGGCTGAATCTGGGCGTAGCGTACGGGCATCCTTTGGGCGGCTCGCCCGGCCCTACTCCGATCCAAAACCCACATGGAACGCCGCTTCGCCCCCACGCCGCTCGCGTGACACTCACCGGGCGCGCGGCCGTACCTATCAAAATCGACGACGTCACTTTTGATATGTGCGGGGCTACGGCGCGCACTCGTACGTGTCTGTCGCGATCTCGTCGATCAACCCGTCGCTGTCGATGTCCAGCGTGAACGTGGATGGCCAAAGGAAGGGGTCGGCGATGGAGGCGTCGTCGGTGTAGGTCCAGTTGTAGAGGTCGATTGCGGTGGGGCTGTCGCCGGCGTCGTTCCAAACGAAGGCGTCCGTGCCATCGCTGGTTCGCATGCCCCCGTCCCAGGAGCCGCTGTCGACCTCACCGACCTCGCGCCCGAGCGCATCGTAGATCCACGTGTACGTCTTCGTCCCCTCGCCCCACGATCCGTTGAGCGCCTGAGCCTCGCTCACGACGCAGCCGGCGATCTGGGCATTGCGCGCAGTGACCGCAGGCGTGAACGCAACGCCCGCGTCATCGCCCATGTGCGCGCACGCCAGAGGATTGCGATGGTCGGAAGCACCATGCTTGCAACGTAGCCCAACCCGGCATTGGTGAGGTGCCGACGTCACGTTCCGCAACATCGCCCGCGACCCCCTTCCCGACGGAAAACTGACAGACGTCTTGTCATGCCTTTTCGGCAGATCAATTAATAGCGATGCTTTGACGCGGATACGCGCTCAGACCCGCCAGCCGCGACCGCCAGCATTCGCCAGCTCCCGCCAGCCCTCGGTGTCTGGTGTGTGTCCGCAGGCAGCT
>CAIMSU010000209.1 GCA_903844155.1 uncultured Pseudomonadota bacterium
GGGGCCATTGCCCTGCCCATCCGCGTGAATTCAGGTACTTCCGCTTCGCTTGTTTGCGGAGCGCCAGCAATGGCCCCCGGGCGCACCGGGCCTTGGACGCGGTCAGCGGCGGTCGCCCGCGATACGTGGTCGCATCCCGGCACTAGGCGATGCCCCTCTCAGACCTCTCCGAACGTGGCCCCCTCCGACCGCTGCTCCAGGCGCTGGGCGGGGGTCTGCGCGCAGGCGAGGTGGGCGTGGTCCGCGCGAGCGCCGGGTCCGGAAAGACCGCGCTCGTCCTGCAGTTTGCGTTGGATCGCCTCCTCCGTGGCGAGGCGGTGTTGCACATCGCCGGCACGGGCAGCATCGATCAGGTGCGCGATGGCTACGAGTCGCTGCTCGACGGTCTCGGTCGGCCCCTCAAGGCGACTGAGCGCAGCGAAGCACGCTTGTTCATCGAGCGGCATCGCATCATCCACACGACGCGGGGCGCGGCGCCCGATGCTGCGCGCGTCCAGCACGTCCTCGACCAGCTCGCGGACGTCGTCGAGTTCCGGCCCGTTCTCTGCGTCGTTGACGGTTGGGAGCCGGATGAGGCCGGCGCGGCCGCGCTCGCGGCGCTCGGAAAGGCGCGCGGGATCGCGTTCTGGTGCGCGTGTACGCCCGTGTCTACGGACCTCGTCGGCGACGTCGTGCTGGAGCTGATCCCCGAGCGATCCCACGTCACCCTCGTGAGCCGCCGGATCCGCGCTGGGGCGCTGCCCCCGCCGATGCGGATGGATGCGGCCACGTTCACGGCGCGCGCCGCGGATGATGCCGATCGCAAGCCGACTTCGGCCGGGGAGGTAACGGTCTACTCAGGCGGCGCGGCAGGTGCCGAGGCCGCTTTTGGCGAGGCGGCCGAGCGCCATGGCGCGCGCGAGGTGAGCTTCACGTTCACGGGCCACGTGCAGGCTCGCACCCGGGGCGCACACCCGCTCACGGAGCAGGAACTGGCAGCCGGTGACGTCTCGCTGGCCTACGTTTCCCGGCGGTTGCGCAGGGACTATGCCGAAGGGACGCAGATCCGGCGGGTGCTTCAGAGTCTGTGGCATCAGGTCTCCAGCGCGCAGGTCGTGTACGTCATCGGGGCGATCCAGGAGGACGGGACGGTCACCGGCGGGACCGGTTGGAGCGTTGAGCTCGCGCGCATGTGGAACAAGCGCTTGTGGGTGTTCGACCAGGACAAAGACACGTGGTTCCGCTGGAACGGCGAGGACTGGGTGGAGGGCGTGCCGACGTTGGACGCGACCGCGATCTGCGGGACGGGCACGCGCTACCTGTCCGAGACGGGCCGGGTGGCGATTGAAGGCCTCTTTGCCCGCAGCTTTTGATACGGGGCGCCCATGACGCTCTCCGACCTCTCCGAGAACTGTGACACCTGCGACGTTCGCGCCTCGTTCACCGGGCGCAACAAGGAGACTGCGGGGCGCACCTACGCGATCCTTCGCTGCCCGAGCTGCCACTCCGACATCCCCGTCTGGTCGCGGGAGACGGAGCCGCTGGTGAAGGCCTGGGCGGCGGACCCCATGCCGGAGACGGCGATGTTGCCGCTGCGAGGAGCGAATTCCTCCGCCATCGCCGCCTACCTCGCCAGCCCACCGCCCCGGGTGCCGTGCTGGCGGTTGACGGACGTAGCCGTCCCCGCGACCTCCGCGATGGCCTGGACCGCGCTGATGTTGGATCACCCAGGACTCTTCCCGCGCCCGACCGCGTCTGACCGCATTGAGGAGGCGCTCGCCGCGGCGCTCCTGTTCGGCAACGTGGAGTGTGCGACGGCCGCCGCCCGCCGGGTCGCCACGCTCTCCGGACCCGAGGCGGAGCAGGTGCTGATGCGGCTCCCCGCACGGGCCGGGACCGCGAGCGGGGGTCCGTTACGCCCGTTCATCGCGGCGTTGCGCAAGTCGGGTGGGGACTACGCCAAGGCTGTCCGGACCGCCGAGGCGCGCTGGGCGTTGCCGCGCCTCCGGGATGCGCTCGCGCCATAGAGCGCGCCTACGGCAGCTTCAATTGACGGATGAACGCCCAGGCCCGGGGAAACCAGACCCACCGGTCGCCGAGGTGGACGAGCCCGTCCCAGGCCATCCCGAGCGGCTCGCCGGGCGCCACGAACTTCCAGCAGACCCAGACGCGCCCCTCGACCAGGAAGGGCGCCAACCCGGCATACCCACCGGGGAACGCCGACATCATCACGATCCCGGGGAGGAACCCCTCCGCGAGACAGGCATGCGAGAGCAGCGTGGTCTGGTGCGGCTTGTGCGTGATGATCGGTTCGGTGGCCCAGACGGCGTCGTACACGAGCGGCAGCGCCACCGCGACGTCCGGCCGGAAGACCGCGGCGTAGTCTTCCGGGCGTGGCCGCAGGGCAGCGGTCAGCGCCTTCGCGTCCGCGCCGGGCTCCAGGAATGCTCTCAGCGCGACACGCGCAGCGAGCGCTTCCGCCGGAAGATCGAGGGGTTCGTCGCTCAGCGTAGCCCCCGACGATAGCGCTGGTGGCCCTCGACAGCCGCAAGCGCGAGCGACGCCGCGTCCCGAATACGGAGGAGACGCTGGCGTTCGGACTCCAATTCGTTGTCCGAGAGCCCGGTGACGGTCGGTCCGCGCATGGCGACGTGCATGCGGTCGGCGCCGCTGGCCCAGACCTGCATCTCGATGTCCCAGCCCGTCCCCTGAACGCGCTTTGTCGACGCCACCGTCCACGGCCCGCCGCCCGGCGCGATCTGCAGCGCGGCGTGCAAGGCGGCCTCGTCGATGAGCGGGAGGGTGACGGTCGGGGAGTCCATGGTCGGCACGTATCGCGGGTTTCTTGATAACGTTCCACGTGCAACGAGCCCTCGCCGCGGTCATCGCAGACCCCTGGGCCGACGGGCCGCGGGAGCGGTTTGCGGAGCAGGTGGCGGCGACGGATCCAGAACGGTCGGCGTTCATCGAAGCTCAGCTCGCGGTCGCCCGCGCGCGCAAGGCCGCGGCGGTGCGCAGGCGGTCGGTGGAGGCCGACGCGCTCGTCGCCGGGCTGCCCGGGCTGGTCAACGGTGCGCGCTGGTGCGGCGGGATCGCGCCCTTGCTGGCATACAACGGTCGCTGTGGGCCGCCGTGGCGCTTTCGGCGTGGCTTCGTCGAAGAGGTCACGCTCCCGGCCGCCCACTTCCTGCGCGTCGCCGGCTCGCTCTACGCGCGCGCCCCAATCCTAGACGTCGTCCTCACCGACGTCAAGCCCGTCGCCGCCGAGCTTTTTTCCTCGTCCCACCTCGCCCGCCTCCGCAGCCTCGACCTCTCCGTCAACGCCCTCGGCGACGCGGAGATCCGCCTGCTGACGCGCTCTCGTCACCTCGTCCGCCTGCGTTGGCTCTCGCTCTACTACAACGACGTCACCGACGACGGCGTCAACGCCCTCGCCGCCGCCCGCGCCACGCTCCCCGCGCTGCGCTACCTCCGCCTCGACGCCAACCCCTGCGTCGACCCCAACCCCGTCGCGTCCGGCGAGCAGCCCGCCCGCGCCCTCGATCTGCAAGCCCGCCACGGCCTCGTCGCATGGCTGGGCGACAACCCCAGCGGGGACCCACCCGACCCTGAGACCTACGGCTGACGGTGGCGATGAGGGGGATTGGGGCGGCTGCCACCCGCTTGCGGTCGGCCCTGCTCCGTTCAAGATCCTGCGCGGAACGCCGCTTTGCGGGTAGATTATCTGGGGGCCTATGGCTTGAGGTCAGCGTCAGGGCACCGCATCCCGGCGCGGGATCGCCACGTCCTGGCAGGTGGACGTATCCTTCCCGGACTGACAGATCAGCCAGTCCGAGGCCCGTCCCCCTTCGATGGGCTGGCGCCCCGGGATGATGTGAAGCTCCGCAGCCCCCGGGCCCCACACGAGCAGCCACGTCCGGTTCGACTCCAGCATCGCCGTACAGGCAGCCCCGGGCGTCTTCAGCCTGCTCAGGCACGCCTGGTAGCTCTCGGCCCCCACGAGGTCGATCACGTAGTCACCCGGGACGCGGAAAATCCACATGACCTGCGGCGCTTGTCCGGGTTCAGACTGGGTCGTCCGCATGGCCGGGATCATGCCCTGAAAGAACGCGGCGCCGTCCGTCGTGCTTCGGGCAACATCCACCTGGGCGTGCCACCACCAGTCCATCGGCGTCGTGGCCGCGGGGTGCGTCGCCGCGCACCCTCCCAGCGCGAGGAGAAGGGGCCAAGTCCGGCGTCGAAGAAGGGACATCTGTGGGAATCGTACCACGTTCATCCGTGCCTTCCCGCTTCACGCCTTCCGTCGTCGCACCAGCGCCGCCACGCCCAGCAGCCCGGCCATCGCCGAACCTGCTGAACCGGGATCCGTCGCACACCCACACCCGCCGCCGCCTCGCCACGTGCCGGTCTCCTGCGGGCTCCCCGAATCGCCAGCCGTGTCCGCACTGTCGATCACGCCGGTGTCGTCGATGGGAACGCTGTCCCCGCCCGAATCGGCCGGGCCGCTATCGCCGGAGCCCGAGTCCGAACCGCCAGAATCGGCCGACCCCGTGTCCGGGAAATCGTCCGACGCGTCCAACGGGTTGGACCCACGCGCGACCTCAGCCCCGTCGTTGACGCCGCCGCCGTCGCTGTCGGGGTTGTTGGGGTCGGTGCCGAGCGCGTCCTCCTCGGCGCCGCTGAGGCCGTCGCCATCAGCGTCCTCGCAGCGGTAGTCGTCGGTGGGATCGGTGGGGTCGCACTCGCCGCGGTCAAAGGCGCCGTCGTGGTTGACGTCCTCGACCCCGTCGTCGACGCCGCCGCCGTCTGTGTCGCCGACGCGCGGGTCGGTCGTGGTGGAGGGGTCGGCGTCGGGGACGAACACGCTGACGTCCGTGTCGGCGTTCAGGATCGTCGCCACGCCCATCTCCGTCCCGTCGAGGATGCCGTCGCCATCGGTGTCGGGGTTGAGCGGGTCGGTGCCGAGCGTGACCTCCTGCGAGTCGGAGAGCCCGTCGTCATCGGTGTCGCGGTCGTTGGGGTCGGTGCCGGCGACTGCCTCGGCGAGGTCGGAGAGGCCGTCGCAGTCGGTGTCGACGCAGCCGAGATCGTCGCTGGGATCGTTGGGATCGCACTCGCCGACCTCGACCGCGCCGTCACGGTTGGTGTCCTCCACGCCCTCGGGCTCGCCGCCGCCGTCGCTGTCGGCCACGTTGGGGTCGGTGGTGCTGCCCGGGTCGGCGTCTGCGACGAAGACGTCGACGTTCGTGCCCTCGTACGCCAATCCTGACGCGCTCGTGCCGCTCCTGACGCCGGTGGTGACGCCCTCTTCGGTGCCGTCCTGCACGCCGTCGCCGTCGCTGTCGATGTTCAGCGGGTCGGTGCTCCCGGCCTCCTCGTCGCCGTCGGAGATGCCGTCATCGTCGCTGTCGGCGTCGAGCGGGTTCGTGCCGAGCGTGGCCTCCGAGCCGTCGAGCAGGCCGTCGTCGTCGCTGTCGGCGTCAAAGGGGTCGGAGTGGCCGACCTCAGCAACGTCGGTGAGGCCGTCGCCGTCGGAGTCCTGGGTGACGGGGTCGAGCGCGTCAATGGTGCCGTCGCCGTCGTAGTCGGGGCCGCCGCTGCCGCCCTCGACGCGGTCGGAGAGGCCGTCGCCGTCGCTGTCGGCGTTGTTGGGGTCGGTCTCGTCGTTCGCGGTGCCGGACTGGTCGCCGGCGTCCTTGCCGTCGTGGTTGAGGTCCTCGGCGCCATCGCTGAGCCCGTCGCCATCGGTGTCGGTGAGGAGCGGGTTGGTGGTCGAGGACGGGTCTGCGTCGGCGACGAAGGCGTCGGTGCCGGCGTAGGCGGTGGCGGTCGCGGAGGTGCCGCTGGCGACGCCGTGGGTGACGCCCGACTCCAGACCGTCGCTGAGGCCGTCGCCGTCGGTGTCGGCGAGGGTGGGGTCGGTGCCGAGCGCGACCTCGTCGCCGTCGTTGATGCCGTCGTCGTCGGAGTCGGCGTCGACGGGGCTGGTGCCGTGCGCGGCTTCGTCGCCGTCGAGGATGCCGTCGTTGTCAGTGTCGGCGTCAAAAGGATCCGTGGACCCGACCTCTTCCATGTCGGTGAGGCCGTCGCCGTCCGAGTCCTGGGTGAGGGGGTCGAGGGCGTCGATCGTGCCGTCGCCGTCGGTGTCGGGGCCCGCGCTGCCGCCTTCGGTCGCGTCGTCCAGACCGTCGCCGTCGGTGTCGGCGAGGTTGGGGTCGGTCTCGTCGTTGGCCGTCCCGGGCTGGTCGCCGGCGTCGAGTCCGTCGTGGTTGAGGTCCTCGGCGCCGTCGCTGAGGCCGTCGCCATCGGTGTCGGCGTCGAGCGGGTTCGTCGTGGACGACGGGTCTGCGTCGCCCGTGAACCCATCGGAGCCGGCGTAGGAGACGCCTGCGGGGGACAAGCCGGACGAAACGCCCGTCGCGACGCCCGACTCCAGACCGTCGCTGAGCCCGTCGCCATCGGTGTCGGCGAGGGTGGGGTCGGTGCCGAGGACCAGCTCGTCGCCGTCGGCGAGCCCGTCGTCGTCGCTGTCGGCGTCGATTGGGCTGGTGCCGTGGGAGGCTTCGTCGCCGTCGAGGATGCCGTCGCTGTCGGTGTCTGCGACGGTCGGGTCGGTGCCGTCGGTGACCTCGGCGCCGTCGGAGAGGCCGTCGCCGTCAGTGTCCGGATTGAGGCGGTCGGTCCCCCACAAAAGCTCATTCGCGTCGGAGAGGCCGTCGCCGTCGCTGTCGTCGTCGAGGTAGTCGGGGACGCCGTCGCCGTCGGTGTCGGGGCCCTCGTTCGCGCACCCGCCGCCCTCCTGCCAGTCGTCGTAGCCGTCGCCGTCCGTGTCGCCCTGCGCGCCAGCGAGCATGACGGTGCTGTCGACGAGCGCGAAGGGGGCGCCGGTCGGGCCGCCGGTACAGTACGACCCCAGCCCGCCGAAGGAATTGCAGTCCAAACCGTCATAACCAGCGACCGCCGAGGTCGCGTAGACCAGCTCCATCGGGTCGATGCCGCACTGGTGGTTGGTCGTCCACTCGATGGTGACCGGGTACAGGCCCGGCTCCTCGAACGTGACGTACTTGTACTTCTTCCAGTTGAGATCGTCCCAATTCAGCGTCATGACCTCGACGCCACCGATGGTCAGGCGGGCGGCGTCGTTCACGTTCATCCCCATCGTCCATTCGACGGGCGTGCCGGCCGTTCCGGTCACGTTCAGGAAGCCGACAAAGCGCGCGGCTCCGAAGCTGGTCGGGCTCGCCATCGGCCATGTTGCGCCGCCCGGCCAATTGCCCTCGGAGTCGCAGCTCGCGGTGTGGATCGCGAAATCGAGGGGTTCCATCGACTTTACGGTCGACTCGGTCACGTCCGCCATCGTGGGGTCGTCGACGCGCGCCATGTACTCGGCCATGTCGCCGATGCTGTGCACGCTGGAGCCGCTGGAGCGGTCGATCCAGGTGCCGCAGGAGCCGCCGAGACCCGCGCCGAGCGTGGCGGCGTCGAGCGGATCGCTGACCCGGCCGGTCGCGGGGATGGTCACGCCGGCGAGGGCGAGCCTGGGGAGGGCGAGGGCGAGGAGGGCGAGGAGGGGGCGGGTGACGGTGCGGGGCATTCGGGGAGCGTAGCACCGGGCGCGGCCGATGCCTCCGCGCGTCGTCCCCGCGTCGTGTAGACTACTTCATGCGCGTCGTCGCCCCGTTGCTCCTCGCCGCCTGCTCCCAGACCGGCGATTCGGCCGGGAAGCTGCGGTTTGACACGTCCACGAGCTGGACCGGGGACTCGGGCGACGCCGATAGCGGCGACGAAGACAGCGCTTCCGGCGACACCGCGACCGACTCCAGCGCCGACTCCGCCTGCACGCCGACGCTCTGGTACCCGGATGCTGACGGCGACGGCTACGGCGACGGCAGCGCCGCCGTCAGCGCGTGTGTGGCCCCGCCCGGCGACACCGCCGACAGCACGGACTGCAACGACGCCTCGGCCGCCGTCTACCCGGGAGCCCCGGAGACCTGCGGCGACGGCATCGACTCCAATTGCGACGGCGTCGACAAAGCCTGCCCGGTGAACGTCGACGTCTCAACGGCCGACGCGACGATCTGGAGCACCACCTATGGCGACTCCCTCGGCTACGTGATCGCGGGGGTCGGGGACGTGACGGGGGACGGTGTCGACGACATCGCCATCGGGGATCGGACCACTTTCTCCGAATTTCCACTGCGCACCCACGTGGTGCCGGGGCCGATCACCGCGACCACCACGCTCGCCTCGGCGCTCAATGTCTACGGCGGCGGTACCGATGTGGTCGGGGCGGGTGACCTCAACGGGGACGGCACTGGCGACCTCCTCGTCGGCGACATCGACGACTATCCGCCCTGTGTCTACGCCGTGTACGGGCCGATCACCGCCGACACCGTGCTGCCGGACTCCGCCGTCGCGCACACAGACAGCGCGGAGACGGTCTCCCCGTTCGGCGACCTGTTCACGATCGCCGGCGCCGGAGACGTCGACGGTGACGGCCTCTCCGACGCGCTCCTCGCCTCGCCAGGCCGTGGCGTCACGCTCGGGGGCACGAGCTACCTGCTCCGGGGCCCGCTCGCCGCGGACACGGTCCAAGCCGAGGCCTGGGCGACGTGGACGGGGACCGGGAATTGGACCGAGAGCCAGGCCTCCATCCGCGGTGACCTCGACGGGGACGGCGTCGACGACGTGGCCTTCGGCGTGGCGGGCGTCGACAGGGACGCCGTGAACGCGGTCGATGTGTGGACCGATGTGTCGGCCGGCGACCACGCCGCGAGCGACGCCCCTGTGGTCCTCACTGGGGAGGCCGGCGGCGAACCGTGCAGCGCGCTTGAGAGCGGGGGCGACGTGGACGGCGACGGCTATGCCGACCTGCTGGTCGCGGGGAGCTGGGACGGCGAGCTGGCGGCGTTCCTCGTGGCCGGCCCTGTGGAATCCGGCGCCCTCGCTGACGCGCATGCGATCCTCGAAGGCTACGCCTTCTCCGTGTCGAACAACGGCGACGACATGAACGGCGACGGTCGCGCGGACATCGTCGTCAGCAGCAACAGCGACACCGCGTACCTGCTCTACGGCCCGGTCTCGGGCGTCGTGGACATCGCAAATGCAGACGTCACCTACACCGGCGACGCCCAATTCGTCTGGGCCTCCACCGCCGGCGACCTCAACGGCGACGGCTACGACGACGTCCTGCTCGGCGACGAGTTCGCCAGCGACCCGGCCGATGACGGGGACACGGGTGTCGTCTACGTCCTCTTCGGGTCGTGACGGCTCAGAAGTCCGCCGCCACCCTCAACCCCACCGCGTTCACCGACCCCGAGTAGACGCCGTTCCCGCTCGTCGTGTAGGGGAACGACGGGCTGAAGCGGGCGTTGCGGGGCCCGTAAGGCATCCGGGCGTGCCGCCCCGCGTGCCGCCGGCGACACTTGACCCCGTCCAGGAACGCCGCGGCGACATTTGAGGCCGGTCAGCAGCGCCGGTGCAGCCTCATGCCCCGGAGATCAGGCGGGACAGCGCGATGGCGGACATGGTGGCGAGACCTTCGGGCGGTTCGCGCTCGCCTCGCGCCGCGAGCACGAGCCGGGCCGCAGCCCGAAGCCCGCCCAGGTGGCCTTCTTCTCGGCCTTCTTCTCGGCCTTCTTCTCGGCCTTCTTCTCGGCCTTCTTCTCGGCCTTCTTCTCGGCCTTCTTCTCGGCCTTCTTCTCGGGCCTGATCAGGATGAACGTAGCCGAAGCGGTCAAGCAGGTTCCGCAGGGTGGTCAGGTCGGCGACCTTCGCGTCGAAGAGCGCGGCGACGGGGACCGGGTTTTTGAGGACGCCCGGCAGGGTGAGCTCCTCGTTCGCCTGAGCGACAGTTCGCCGGATCTCGCCGTCCAGGCCGCGGGTGTAGACTTCAACCTGACGGATCCGGTGCAGGCGGACCACCCAGACCGCTTGTGTCCCAGCCTCCAGCAGTTGCTCGATCTTCCGCTGCAATTCCTGCTCGTCCTGCCCCTTGTCGGCACACTCGATGGCGAGCGGAGGGGCGGTCTTGGACCAGCCGGACTGGGGTGGCTTGTTTGTGACCGAGACGTCCGGAGCCCGGAGGGTGCCTTCGGCGAGTTCATAGCCGATCTCGACCCCCGCGTGCTCCACGAGCGGGTCAGTGCGCACCACCTGCGCCGCGAGCGCCTGCGCGAGCCCCCCCTGAGCCTGGGTCGGTGCGCAGAGGACCGGGTTGCCGTTGTCGAGCTCGTAGTTGGAGCCGCTCGGGAGGTCCCGCGCCTTGAAGGGGCCGGGGCCGAGGGTCATGCTGGATCGCGGGTAGGACATCTGCGGATCATAGTCGCGGCCGGGGAAGTCGCCAACCGGCACCGCTCAGAAGTCCGCCGCCACCCTCAACCCGACCGCGTTCACCGACCCCGAGTAGACGCCGTTTCCGCTGGTGGTGTACGGGAACGAGGGGCTGAACCGCTTGTTGCCGTCCTGCAAGTTCCACGCGCTGTGCGTGATCGTGCGCGTCTGGAGAAAATAGTGGCTGTACGACAGGCCCAACGTCAGCGCCTTCCCGAGCTTGTACCTGCCCGCGAGCGAAACACCGACGTTGTTGAAGTCGAGGTTCACCGGGTTGACCGAGTAGTCCGGCACCGCGTTCTCGTTGTAGCCCACGCGCGCGCCTAGCCAGAGCGGCGTCATCGCCTGAACGCCGACGTTTCCCGAGAACGTGGCGGCGTTCCACAGCCGGCTCGGGTTGTATTGGTCCTTCGCGATGTCCAGCGTTGAACCGTCCGCTTTGCCGATCGCGGCGCCGCTGTTGTTGGTCACGACGATGTGCACGTCGCCGTCCGCCGTGCCGCAGCAGACGTTCCAGAGCTCC
Organism: uncultured Pseudomonadota bacterium; assembly: GCA_903844155.1. Classification (GTDB taxonomy): domain Bacteria; phylum Myxococcota_A; class UBA796; order UBA796; family SXON01; genus CAIUMM01. Next base: position 10,835 of record CAIMSU010000209.1, read on the forward strand.
TCGTCCCAGCCGAGCCCAACGCGGACGTTGTCGCTCAATTGCGAGGCGACGTACAGGCGGGCGACGGGCGCAAGCGGGAGGGTGAAGTCGGCTTTTCCGGGGATCGTCGCGGCCTGTGCGGAGGTCGAGAGGGCGGCCGGGATGGTGACGGACGCGTCGCCGGCGGCGTGGAAGGTGCCACCCGACGAGTACGAGATGCCGACCTGCGCGAGCTTGAACTTGTCGAAGAAGATGCCGGCGTTCCAGGCGAAGTGGTGGCCGTTGGCCTTGGCGTCGAGGAGCACGTCGTAGCCGTAGGGGTGCGCGGGCGGGGTGGTGCCGAGTTCGTCGGGCGCGATACCCTCGGTGCCGAGCGGATCTGCAGCCTGCAACGCCTCGATGTGGTCGACGACGTAGGAGCCGCCTGCGCCGATGTGCAGGCCGTCAATGGGCGTGACGGAGACCGCCGGCGTGATGGCGAGGGTGAGGATGGTCACGCTGATGCCGTGGTAACGACCGCTGGCGGACAGGTCCGGGGTGCCGTCCGCGTTCAGGTATTTGCCGCCGCCGACGAACGGATCATCGACGCCGAGGCCGAACGTGAGGCGCTTGGGGATGGCGGTCCAGGTCGCGCCGAAGAAGGCGACAGGCACGGCAACGTTGGCGTTGAGCGTGTCGTAGGGCGCGCCGGTGTTCGGGTCGGTGCCGCCGTTGCGCGTGGCCGTCGCCGAGACGTTGATCATCGCCAACTGCCCGTCGAGGAGCAGGTGGAAACCCTCGGTCGCGCCGATGGCAGCGGGGTTGTAGTAGATCGCGGACGGGTCGGGCGTGGCGGCGCCGCCATCGGGCGAGGCGATGACGGACGGCGCGGCGATCGACGCCGCCCTGGCCGTCGGCAGCAGGGCAGGGAGCAGGGCGGCGAGGAGGACGAGGGCGGCGGGCATCGGGGTCTCCGGCGAGGGGACGGGGCGGTAACCCGGGATCGGTCGCCGGGGAAGACATCATTCCCCGCCTTTGCGGCGGCTTGCGCGGTCGCGCGTCGCGAAAAACGCGATATGCACCGCGGCCGTTCTCGCCCGTCGCGGGCGCGCTCGTCGCTCCACTCCGAGGCACCCCTTGCGTCTCGCTCCCGCCGCCCCCCGCTCAATCGCCCTCGCGCCCGTCGGCCTCGTGCTTGCCTTGCAGGCCGGCTGCTGGGGCCGCAACATCGCCTACGAGGGCGGCGAGAGCTCCGGCGACAGCGCCGTCACCACGACAACCTGCGGTGAAGGCGCGGATTTGTCCAACGGCTTCTCCGTCGCCGGCACGACCCTCGACCTGGGAACCGGTCTCCCCGCCGCAGCAGGCCTCTCGATCTCCGCGGTCGACCCCAGCCCCGCCATCACCGGTGGCGTCCCCACCGTCCTCGCCTCCTCGCAGGTCTGCGACGACGGCACCTACGTCGTCGCAGGAATCCAGACCGCGCCGAGCATCGGCATGTTCCTCCTCATCGACGATGCGCCGGCCACCGGCGACACCGGCGGAATGGGTGCTGTGATGACCACGGCCTCCGGCATCGCGCCGACGCAGATCGCCGGTCTCGGCGATGGCGACCAGCTCGCGAACATTCAGGCCCTCAGCGTGTCGGCGGACTGGGCGGCCACCGAGCAGGCGGACCTGAGCACCGCGGGCTGGACGGGAAACCTCAACGACCTGGGCCACGAAGACCCTGAAAAGGCGCTGACGGTCACCGGTTACATGGCCGGGATCGTCGAGGACAGCGCTGGCGCGCCCGTCTCCGGGGCGACGGTCGCGTGTAGCGACTGCGTTCCGCAGATCTACTACCAGGACGGCATCCCCGCCGACGGCATCTACGGCGTGGGCGGCACCGCAAACACCGCCACGGACGCGCTCGGCGGCGGGCTGTTCATGATCCCTGCCGCGCCCATCTTCAGCTACTCCGCCGACGACGGCGGGCTGCACACCTGGACGTCCACGCTCCTCGGCAGCCTCCCCGGCTACGCCGTCTACATCCGATTCACTGCCAGCTAAGCCTATTTTGTCAACAACCGCCCCTGCGGGCACCCCTCTCGGAGACCCCATGTCCAAGCTCATCCTCCCCTTCCTCGGCGCCGTCGCCCTCTCCTCCTTCGCCTTCCTCCCCGCCTGCTCGGGCGGCGACACCAGCGACTCCACCGCCTCGGGCGACACGGACACGGACACCGACACGGACACCGACACGGATTCGGACACCGACACGGACACCCAGGCCGACACCTACAACGTCTCCGGGACCGCCATGGACTTCGCGTCCAAGGCGCCTGCGACCACGGGCCTCTGCGTCACCGCGGTCGACCCCGGTCCCGCCATCACCGGCGGCGTACCGACCGTCCTCGCGAGCACGACCGTCGGCGCGGCGGGCGCGTTCTCGCTCACCGCCATCGCGACGAAGCCCGCGCTCGGCCTCGTCGTCATCGTTCAGGACTGCGCCAACGAGGGCACCGTGTACCCCTCCGGCACGGGCATCTCCAGCTCCACGCTCGCCACCCTCAACAACGGCGACACTCTCGACGGCCGCACTGCGCTCTCCATCTCGACCGCCGCCGAGAACGCGATGGTGGGCAGCTTCGCGGCCGTCGGCGCGTCCTGGGACCCCGCGACGCAGGGCATGCTCGCCGGCTTCGTGTTCGACAACACCGGGGCGCCCATCGGCAACGCGACCGTCAGCGGCGCCAGCTCCACGACCTATTACGCCGACAGCACGAACACGGACGGCATCTTCGGCGCCGGCGCCACGGCAAACACCATGACGGACCCCGCGCTCGGCTTCTTCGCGATCCCCGGCGCCCCGATCACCACGTACTCGGCGGCCGCGCAGGGCTACACGTTCGACACGTTCACCGGCGGCTCGATCTCGGGTCTCGCGCTGTTTGTGGCGATCTACGCGAACTGATCACGTCTGGGCGGGTTTTCTTGCGATCGGGCGCGTTGGGTTCCCTTGCCGGCGCGGGGCGCCGACCGCCGACCTACCACAATTGCAGAGACCATTTCTGGTACATCGGAGATGTGCCAGAAATTGTCTCTGCAATTGTGGTAGGTCCCTGAAGCTGTGGTGGGTCCTTGAAGCCGGCGCCGAGCCAGAAGCCACGATCACGGCGTATACCCTACGATTCTCCCCTGCGCGCCGAGGTAGGCGGCGGGCACGTCGGGCAGGCCATCCCCGGTCGTGTCCGGCTGGCTTTGCCCGTACGCGAGCAGCGCCTGCCAGAGCTTCAGCTCTTGCGTGCCGCTTGTGTTGGGATCCGAGTCAAAGCGCATCGCGTCGACGCTCGCGTAGGGTGTACCCGTTGAATCCTTCGGGGTGATGGTGATGGCGTCGAACGTCAGGCCGCCGAGGATGCCCATCAGGCTTGCGACGTAGGAGTCGACGGCGACGTGGTAAAGCTCGGTGTTCGCGGCCGAGGAGTCCATCGGCTGCCAGCTTCCGCCCGAGGAGTCGGGCACCCAGCGGTCGATGCTCCGCGCGCGGTTGAACACGGCGTGGCTGAAGTCGAGGTTGCAGCGCAGTCCTGACACCTCGATGAAGTAGTTGCAGCCGTAGCTTGGGGAGATCGACGCTGTCACCTCACACACATCCTGCAGCTCGGCCGCGGTGACGTAGAAGTCGACGAGATCGTAGCCGGGGACGTCGTCATTCCCGTACCCGAGCGGGAGGACGCGAAAGACATCGGAGAACGCCTCGATGCCCGTGTTGCCGGCGACGAGGTCGTCGCGGATGACGCCCTGGCTCTCAAACCCGAAGTCGATGGGGTCGGCGGGATTGTCTGCGTTCATCGTGGCGACGTAGGAGTCGGCGATGAGGTCGCCGAGCCCGGATTCCTGACACTGCGGCGTGGTGACACTGCCGGGGACAGACATGACCGGCTCGGCGATGGTGTGTCCGAGCGCGGCCAGCGGGCCCGACTCCAGCTCGGTCTGGAAACCGGCGACGGCGTCGTCCACCGCCGAATCCCCCTGGATCGAATCGTTGATCTCGTGGAGGGTGTAGGATTCGACGGTCAGCGCGCTGCCGTCCCAGGCGAGGTGCATCTCGCCGAGGTACCGCCCGAACGCGCCCGCCTGCACAATCGTCGTCGTTCCCTCGGTCAGGGGCGTGTCCAACGCAGTGTGGCTGTGTCCGCCGATGATCACGTTGATCTGCGGGGCCGCCTGGGCGATCAGGTTGTCGGGCGACGTGGACGGGTCGTCGGTCACGCCGGAGTGCGAGAGCGCGAGGATCACGTCCGCGCCTTGTGTTTGCAATGCAGTAACCTCAGCCTGGGCGGTGTCGGCCTGCTTCGCGAAGGCGGCGGGCTTGATGCCGGGCGTGATCGACTGCGCGTCGTCGCCGATCAGCCCGAACAAGCCGACTTTCAGGCCGTTGGACAGCGTGAGGACGGTGTCCGACTGGATGCGCCCGCTCGAAAACTCCGCTTCGAGCGAGTCGTCCGCCGCGTCTGTCGTGCTGGGGATGACGTTGGACGCGATGATCGGCACGGTGACGCCCAGATCGTCGGCCTTCTGGATCTCGTCGCCGAGGTAGCCGGGGCCGTCGTCAAACTCGTGATTCCCGAGGGTGATCGCGTCGTAGCCGAGCATCTGGAACATCTGCAGCTCCGCTGGGTCGGATTGCGCGAGGAGCTGGTAGACGTCGCCGTTCATCCAGTCGCCGGCGTCCAACAGGAGGACAGGGTCTGTGGTGGATGCGCGGATCTGGTCGATGAGTGCTTTCGTCCGGGACATGCCGCCGACGGTCAGGTCGTCGTTCAGCGCCTCGGGCGTGTACTCGGCGTTCGGTCCCCAGCCAACGAGGTGGCTGTGGGTGTCGTTGGTGTGCAGGACGGTGAAGCGGAGTTTTCCGTCGCCGGAGTCGACGGTCGAGTCGGTTGAGTTGGACCCGGAGTCTTCGGCCGGCTTGTGTTGGCAACCGATGAGGGCGAGGCTGAGGAGCGCGGGGGTCAGGAGGCGGGGCATGGAGACACCGGAAAGTCAGGGGCTATCATGAAACTACCGGGTACCCTTCGCCCGAGATCGCGTTCAGATCGAGGCGCTACCTTCTCTTTTGAGGGGGCGCTGAAGGCGCCCCCTCCGGCCGCCCTGCGGGACGGCCTACCCCCCGCTGA
>CAIMSU010000210.1 GCA_903844155.1 uncultured Pseudomonadota bacterium
GGCGAGGTCAGGCCGCTTCGCGAGGAGCCAACGGCGTTTGAAGGGGACGGTGAGGACCCATTGGCGCGTGGCACACCACGGGATGACGCGGTCGACCAGGTTCGCCGCCTTCTCGTTCATCCGTCGCCCGCAGCAGGACGGATGCTTGCGGGCGCGCGGAATCGGTCGAGCAGGCGGAAGAGCGTGGCCTCGATGCCGCGCGCCGCACCCCGCGTGCCTCTACGGCCGACGATGTATTCGATGCCAGCGCCCCTTGAGCGGTCCTCCCGGAGAACCACCTCGGGATGCAGCACGAAGCGGCCATCGGGGTTCACGCGGAGCGTTCCCGAACAGGAGCAGGGGGTGCATCAAACAGCCAGGCCCGCGGCGCCCAGTCATCGATCCGAATGCCGTCCGCGCTCATCCGGGTGGCGAACCGGTCGAGGAATACGTCCTCGTCGACGCACCCGCACAGACCCGCCATCACCCCGGCGATCTTGGAGCAGAGCCACATCCGCCAGCTCCCGCGCGCCATCCATTGTCCACGCGGCGGGTCCGTTCCCCACGTGATGCGGTTCCCAACGCCGAGTCGAGCCGTGAATGGCAGGGGCTGTACGGGAAGTCCCGATAGGCCATCCACGAGGGCGCGACCAGCGACCGCCATGGCGTCGCGGTCGGGGAAGTAGATGACGAGTTTGTCCGGTCGCAACGCGGCGCGCACGTTGCCCGCGACCTTGAACGCCGAGGCGCCCTCCAGGTCCAACAACTCCGACACCAGGGTGAGCGCCCGAGGCAGCGACTCGGGCACGACATTCACATAGATCTTCCAGCCCATGCTGTCATCAGGCGCCGACGTCGAATACCAGGTCCACCACTCGCTTGATTTCGTGTGCCGCCAGCGTGACGTCACAGCGTGGAAGCGCGGCGCACGATCCAGGCCAAACCAGGCGGTGAGCGCCCCGGCGCTCGTCCCGCCGACCGTTTCGACCCAGCGTGGACCAAAGGGCCGACGCCCGAACTCATACAGGTGTCGACCGAGCGCCGAAGGCGAAAGGTCGGTTCGGTGCCGGCTCTCCAGCACCGCGGCGATCCCAGGATCGGTACGATCAATGGCTTGGGTGGTCGAGGGCGAGACGACCGTCGGTCCTGACGCCCATCGCCCGTGCATGCGTCGCTGGATGATGTCGTCGAAGATCAGGGCGATGCCGACATCCCCGAGCGCATCAAGGGCGTCGACTTCGGAAATGGGCAAGCGTTCGAGAAAGTCTGCGAGATCGGGGGACACCAACTTCACGGTCTGCCCAGGATGCCGAGAGCGGAGGAGACCGTAGTCGCCGGGGATGCCGCTGTGCCCGAGCTGGGCGAGTACCGCGGGGTCGGCGTCCCGCGTGCGCGCAAGCCGGTAGGAGGGGTTTAGGCGCAGGCCACGTGGCGTTTTCGGCATGATCTGAGGGCTACTCGCCATCGCATGGGATAGCTGGCGCGAAGCCGAGGCGGTGGTTTTCGCGGTCGGTGTATACGACGTAGGAGTACATGGGGAGGTTGCCGAGATCGATGAGGTTCGCATCCGAGGCAGGTTGTGTGGAATCGCTGAACAAGTTCGGTTGATACTCGTATGTTCCGTCATAGCGACGCGTGACATAGCTCAGATACGATTCAGTCGCGGGCAAACTCACTTGAAGGTCCGCATCATCCGCGAAGTTGAACACTAGGCGCGGCAAGGATGCGTCGATAGCTTGGGGGTTGGTTTGGAGGACCGTGATGCCGTCGCTCCACCACGCCGAATCGCCGAGTTCCGCGAACGCGGGGTCGGCGGTGATCGCGGAGATCACTGCGTGGTAAGCCTCGTCTGGAAGAAACAGGTGGGGGCCACCCGAGTCCAGCATTGCCGGGAGATGGTCCGCCGCATTGGAAACCCGAACGACGGTAGCCTCGTTGACCTGAGGCCGCACCTCGACCGTGCTGACATCGACCTCATAGTACGGCTCCTCGTGAAGCGTCACGAACGTCATGGGGCCGATGGCCGCAGCCTCGTCGTAGCCCCCCAGCCAAAGTGTTCCACCGGAGTGGCAGAATCGAAGCCCAAAGCCATCGGGTAGGAACTGCTGTTCAACCACTCTGGACAGGTAGGAGTCCGTTCGTCGGTCGCGGAGCGCATCTGGTCCAAGTCCGAGGATGCCCTCGAAGGGGACGTTCGCAGCGACGTCGCAGATGTGGTAGCCAAACATTCCATCGTCCCGAATGATCGCCGCCAAGTCCATTTGAACCGAGGTTGATCCGCCAGCGCCAACGTCATCCTCGTACGCCTCGCCAATCCAGCTACCATACCCATAGGCACCGCGCGCGCCCATCCCGGTCCAAGTTCCGTGGCTAAGATCATAGAACGTCTGAACTCCCTCCTGCGCGCAGGTATTGCAACCATTCGCCGCCACGGCCAGCGTTGCCGATCCGGAGTCAACAATCACCTGCATGGTCTGGAGACCTACGCTCAATTCGGCAGTGTGAAACCAAGAACATCCGGAAAGAGGCACCTCTATAGGCGAAACTCCTGGAGAATCCTTGGCGGATGTGCTCTCGCGATACTCCGTGCCCCTAGTCGGCGCGCAGGCGGCGAGGAAGAGGCCTATGCCGCATCCTACGATGGATCGCTCACCAACTGGGCGACCCGGAGTCGCCGCGAGCGATGATTCTCGTCGGGACACACGTCCCGCCACGTCACGAACCACCAAACCGCCCGCGCAAAGCTGGTGGAGAAGTAGCATGAACGGGGTCGCTCCAGGAACACCCCGCCATCGTACACGCGCCGGGCCGTCTCCGCAAGCGCCCGTTCGCCTCGAATTCGACGTCGGACGACCTGTTTTGCGGCCCCCGCGCACGCCTCCC
>CAIMSU010000211.1 GCA_903844155.1 uncultured Pseudomonadota bacterium
ACCTCGACCGGGAGCGCGCGTGGCTCCGCGGGCTCGTTGTGCCCGGCGAGGAGGACGTGGTGGCCATCCTGACGTTCTTCGCCGGTACCATGGACGGCCCGGTTCTCGTCCATTGCCGCTCAGGCGTGGGGCGATCGACCGCGTCGGCGTTCATCGGGGTCTGTCAGGCGCTCGCTCCCGGCCAGGAAGGGCAGGCTCTGGCAACTGTGCTCGCGGTTCGACCGCACGCGTTGCCGAACCGGCGGATCGTCGAGATTGGGGACGGGTTGCTCGGGCGCGGGGGCGAGATGATCGCCGTCGTTGAGGAACATCTCGCCGACTGGAAGCGGGAGGGAAAGGCTCGGGCGGAACTCCCGCCAACCTAGGTTTTCGGTCGGATCCCGACCGGTCCACTGGATACTTGAACACGGAGACACGCCAACATGTGCAGCAACTGCGAGCGCCCTTCTACGGTCTGGGGGCTCGACCGCTCCGGAACAGCCGTCGCCATCGAGGTGGAGCGGCTTCTGATCCGGACCCTTGCGCATCGGCCGCCGGGCATGGAGCAGGAGGACATCGATGCCTACGTCGCCATCCTGCCGGACGTCCCAGAGGCGATCCCAGAGCCCATCGGCATCGGGGTGGCGATCTTCGTCGCCGCTGACCCGGGCCTGCTCCTGGCTACGAGCCGCCAGGTGCCCAACCGGTCGCAACGACTGGCCGTGGCGGTGTTCCTGGGGCCACCCGAGGACGCGCCCGTCATCGCGGGCCTGGTGCTCGCTCTCGGCACGGACGTGGGGGTAGCGGCCTCGGTGATCGCTGCGCTCGTGGAGTCGGCGTTGCTGGGGCCGTCGGGGCTGGACTGGCTCGTGTGGCCGGAGGGCGCGCCGGAGGACTCGGTGGCACACGTCATCTCTGGAGTGGTCTCGCAGGGCACCGTGGCCCTGGCGTTCACCGAGGGGCAGCCGACGACGTTTGGCGTGGGGAGAGCCCGAGGTTCGTTCGCAGCGCGCGACGCGGCGCTGCAAGCGATCACGGCGTCCGGGTCCGTCAACGCCCCGTACGGGGTGGTGGTCGCACGGGTGGGGGCATCGGTGTCACCGGCGGACCTGCGCTTCGCGATCGCGGCGTGCCTCCCTCAGACGACCGAATGGCGCGTCGCTGTGTTCCTTGCTGACGGGCTCGAACACGACGAGGTGGAGGTCGTCATGTTCTCCGGCGGGAAACCCAGCGTCGACGAGGCCGAGCGGTGGCCCGCTGGAGCGGACCGTCAGCCTCGGCCGGAGGGATGAGATGCTCGTGAAACGTAATTCGGCCCGATGGAAGGCCGGCAAAACCAATGTCGAGACACTCCCGCGCGCCCTATCGGGCGGCGTGACGACCAACTATGCAACCGGCTGGCCATCCCGGTTGTCAAACCTCCGCTCCGCGTCGTCGGTGCCTGCGCTCACCGGCATCCACCGGACGCCCTTCGCTCCTCACCCTGTCGGCAGCTCACTCCGGTACCTTCCCCCTGCCATTCCCCGCCCGCACCTCCTCAATCAACCCCTCCACCCCCGCGACCTCCTCGTCCGTCAGCATCGGGAACATGGACTTGCGACGCTTGTGCGAGAGCTTCCCGCCGTTCTCAAGGCACCGCGCGACGAGCTGGTTTTCCAGGCGCTCGGGCAGGCTGACTACCTCGGCGAGGCGACGACGCACCTCGCCGTAGACCACCATGAACTCCAACTCCGCGACGAAGTCGTGGTCGATGGCGTGGGCCAGCCAGCCGTAGAGCGCCTCAACCATCGACGTCGCGTCAAAGTGTCGGTAGAAACCGGCGGTATCGGTCAGGACCTCGACGTGACCCTGGCTGTCAAGCTCGTAGGTCACGCGCGCCATGAGCGGGACGGAAAACCGCTCCAGACAGGCATCGTACTCCGCCGTTCGTGCCAGCATCGTCGCGGAGACAGGGACGATCGTATCCGGCGGCGTGAACCCCTTGCGGACGAGCAGGTAATGGATAAGAAAGCGGTGAATCCGCCCGTTGCCGTCTTCGAAGGGGTGCAGAAAGACAAAGCCGAAAGCGGCGACGGCGGCGGCCACCACGGCATCGATGTCTGACCGCTCCAATCGACCGACGCAATCGAGCAAGCCGTCCATGAGCCCCGCGAGATCCTCGGGCTTGGGGCTCACGAAGTCAACGTGGACACGCGCGTCAGCGGCGACGTAGTTCTGACCCTCCCGCCAGCCCGTCTCCCGAAAGCGGGGGTCGACGAGCAGGCCCTGAAGGTACACCAGCGCCTCGGGGGTGACGGCCCGCAGGTCCTTCGCCTGTCGCAGGACGGCGACAAAGCGCGTCATCTTGTCCTGTGCCGGCTTCTCATGCTCGATCGCGAAGGAGCTTCGCGTCTCCTTCGTGTAGAGCCATTGCGCTGCGCGAAGCAGGGTTTCGGGGTCGTAGCCCCGGAGAAGCTCGACCAGGCGTCGGTCGAGACGGCGTGACACGAAGTGCTCGATCACCGGGGTTCGCCGGACGACGGGCGAGAAGGCGACCGAGCCGAGGAGGTTGTCCGCGATCCGGTGCCGACGACTCCGGCGCACGTCGCCGGTGAAGTACGTCGACGGATCCAGCAGCGGCTCGTAGTTTCCCTGCGTGAGGTCGGGGATGGCGAGACGGTTGCCCGTCAGCGACTCGTACAGGAACCACGTTTTTCGCGTGTACACGCCGGTCGGCGTCCCTTGGATCCAGGCCGTGAGGAGGGCGATCTCCGGCTCACCGAGCGTGCGGAACAGGGCGGCGAAGATCTCGAGGTTGACGCCGTCGTACCGCAACGCGAATTCGATGTGGCCCGGCAGGTCCTGGGGCGCGTACGCGAGCGGGAAGGTCTCCCACACCAGCCCCTGCTCGACAACGGACTGTCGCGCGGCCTTCGCGACGAACGACCAGCGGAAGTTCGGCATGACGGACAAGTCGTATTGCCGCACCAACAAGGCGTAGCCCACAGGCTCCGCGCCACTGGGAAGGCCCATCGCCTCATCGGCCATCCAGGGGTTTTTCGAGACGAGCAACATGGTGGGAGGACTCTTTGCGAAGACGTAATCCGATTACGGATGCAGCCGTTCGTGCGAAATGATTTACGGCGACGGGTGGACCTGTTCTGGCTCGACCCCACGACGCGGTTCTTGGTTGGGCAAATCGCCGCGCTCGTGCTTCACCGCCCCCGATCCAGACCGCCGTGTGCTCGCCAAAGCAGACCCACCCCGTGATCGCGGTCCCGGTCCCCGTTCGATGAGGCCGCCGGGTCGTCACCTTCAGGCCACCAAGCAGAGCTTCGGATCAACCGCGACGAGGTTGACCCCGTAGCGGTCAGCCACCTCGATGACCGAAGGGTAGTCCACCTTGTAGGCGACGACGTGGGGCCGAACCCGGTGGGTCACCACGGGGAAGTCGCGCTCCATCGCCGCGAGCGCCGCGTACTTCACGGCCTGGTGGACGCCGACGAGCAGGTTCTCTCTGCCCTCGACCTCGATCTCCACCACGGTCCGCTCGGGGAAGTGGTTCTTGAACATGAGGTCCACGCGGTCGCCCGTCTTGAACAGGTACTCGACGTGCGGGACCGCGGACGGACTTGCGCCGACCAACTCGGGATGTTTCGAGAGGTAGAGTTTGAGGAGCTTGTGGGCCTGGCCCTCGCCGCCCGGGGCACGGCCCGTGCCTTCGCGCTCCCGCCGTTCGGCCGCGATGTCGGGCACGACGGGAAGCATCGCGGAGGCATTGCCGAGGTCTACGATGCGGCTCGGCTTCTGGAGCTGCTCCATCCCGTTCTCGTCGCCCCACCGGAACAGGGCGGCATCCGGTGCGTGCGCGATGCCCTGCACGTCCGACCGCCACCGGACGGTCTGCTGGTAGTGCGGCAGGCTCGCGGCCGTGAAGTCGAGCACGTAGTCCCGCATCTGCCGCCACGGGCACAGCCAGTAGCGGACGACGGGACCCTTGAGCACGAAGCAGTAGACCTCGATCGGCCCGCTGCTGATCTGCGCCGGAGCGTCGGTGCCGCGGAACCAGTCGAGGTTCACGTTGAGGTAGTAGCCGTCGCGGTGCGTGATCACGCGAACGGCCTGTCCGAACAGGGAGAACTTGCCACCGTCTCCGTCGGGAGAGCGCGGGTCGAGCGCGGCGACGAGCCCTTGCCGGGCCAGGTCTTGCCGGATCAGCGCGATGGCGGCGGCAGTGCCTTCTTGTAGGTTCACGGTCGGGAACGTAGCCCGAAACCGGATCGGCCTGGCCGCAGCTCGCGAGTGGATGCCCGGAGCCGAACGGGGGGCCGCGGCAACCCGCTTACGCGGGGGCCCCACCGGTCGAGTCCGAGGCCGCATCCGGCTTCTGCTCACCGAACATCGCCAAGATCGGGGCGTCGTCCTCGGCCCCAGCCCCGGCCGGTGCGACCGTCGATCTGGCTCCGCGGGAGGTCCCGCGGCGAGAACGGGGCGAGGCAGGGGTTGAAGTTCCACTCACCGCGGCGCCGGCCACCGACGCCCCCTGCAACCCTGCCACGGCGTCGGCCACCTCACGGAGCCCGGCGTCATCGCCGAGCGAGGCCAACTTCTTCACGGCGCGCAGCGCCCGGTCGAGCGCGGGGTTTGCCGGCGAGCGCTTCGAAGTGGTCGGTCGAGCGGCCCGGTCGGGCTTCTCTTCCGGGCGTTTCCCCTGCTGGACCGCACGGCACGACTTCGGGACCTCGCGCAGGGGCCGACGCATCACGTCGAGAAAGAGTTCACCGTGTACTTTTTGCTGCTTCGTGAGGCCCACGAGCGCGTCGTGGGCCGCGAACGCCTTGGCGAGATCTTGTGGGAGGATCCCGAGAGCGGTCGCCCGCTCCGCGTACCAACTCGTCCGTGACGCTACGGCACCGTCCTTCCCGGTCGCCTTCGCCGGGCGGTCCTTCGCGAGTGTGGCCACCTGGGCCAGGCGGCAGGCGTTCTCTGCCCCCAAGTCCTTGCGCCAAGCATCCTTCTGGCCCTTCGCACGCTCGCCGAGCCGCAGCAGGAAGGCGTCGTCCTGCTCGCCGTCTTCGCGCACCGTGTCGGCGCAGACTTCCTTCAGCAGCGCGTCGAAGGACGGCCTCTCGTTCTCGACATCCTCGGTCTCGGGCATCTGGCGCTCCTGGTAGGTCGCCCCGGCTTATTCCGGCCCCGCGAAAGCGCCATTCCCGGTTCTCTGCCCGGAGCCCGCGACCGCGCTACTCTCTCGACGGAGGCAGTAGGGATGTCCGAGTCTTCAAGCGATAGGGTCCGCATCCTCTCCTTGGACGGAGGGGGCACATGGTCGGTGATTCAGGTGCGGGCGCTGACGCGCAACGATCAAGGTGCAGGTGATGAGGTTCGCGGTCGCCGGGCTGCACAAGCTGCGAGTGAGCGACCACCGGGGGCAGCGGGCGATCTGGGTGACCAGGACCGGATTTCGGTGCCGTTGAGCATCGAGGAGGACGGTGCAGTGCGCCCAGCGCAGCACCCGCTATTGGGACCGCCTCCGCGAATTTCGCCTTGGTGAGCCGGATGCCCAGGCGCTCAAAGACTTGTTGGGCTCGGCGGCCCGCGGGAGTAGCTCCGTGTGCAGCACACAGGACGTATCAGTCGGGGCTCTGCGCGCCAATCGTCGCCGCACGCAAGGCCCGAAGGGTGTCCCGCTGTTCACGCATGCTGCAAAGCGTCATGGGCGAGGCGAAGCACCCGTCCCACCGCCAGGGCCTCCCCGGGGGGGCCTTGTGGTCCCATCTGACCTCCACTGCGTATTCCTGAGATTCCGGTGGGCGAGAGGCGTTGGCGTGAATGGCGTCGATGGTCGCCTGCTCCAAAGTGCCCTCGTCGCGGCCGCGGAGGAATCCATCGATGGGCTGCGCCGGCTTAATAATCACGCCGACCCCGACGTACCCCTTGCCAGATGTATAGGCACAAATCTCGTCTCCAGGGGCGAGCTTCTTCGCCATATCCCAATACAACTTTCGGCCGCCACAGCACCAAAAATTCTGCTCCTGCATGTCCTTCCAGGAGGGGTGCGTTCGCGAAAAGCGTGTTCCAAGTCTCGACTCATGCGGCTTCACGGCCGGCCTCCAGGCCCAACCCACCCGCCTGCAACCAGTGTCGTCCGTCAAGCATCGCGGTCATGAAGTCCTCCCAGCGGCCTG